>JBFLZA010000686.1:0-4781 GCA_040756535.1 Cyanobacteriota bacterium | reverse complement strand
GTTCTGAGTCTCGGCCAGTGGCGAATCAATGCCTCATGAGCGACATCCACGACTGCCAATCGTTGTGCATCAAAGCTTTTTTCAACCAACTCGCTAGTAACTACGAGCTTGGCATCTGCTAAACGTTGAATCACTCGCGCTACAAGTTCTTCAGAGCCTTCAGATGTAACCAGACTCCGTTGAAAAACGCGGCGACGGGTGTCCTCAGTCCCTTCACCGAGCTGGGTAAGTTCGAGGAAGATGCGTTGGGCAACGAGCTGCTCCTGTTCAGATAAGGACTGATAGACCTCCTCGGCTCGCTTTTTCAGCGTTCCCTTCACCCCACCTAATCGGGTATATTCTGTTAGGGTGAGTCGATTGACAGTGCGCTGCTTCCAGAGTTCCGTCAGGGTGTACTGTAGCAACGGCAGACTACCTGGTCCTTCCACATCCTCCAGTATCCGGTCAACCAGTTCTCGTTCCACTTCCAACCCCACTTGTTTGGCAGGCTCAATAATTGCCTGTTCCAATTCCTCTGGAGTCATTGGAGTGACTGTTACCAAATGCTCTTGAAGCTTTTTGGCGAGTCCTGCATACTCTTGCTCGGCACACTTGCCGAAAAAGTCAGCTCGCAGGGCGATAACTAAGCAAAGCTTCTGCCCTACCCGGTCTAGCGTTCCTAGCAGACACTCGAAGAATTGCTGCCGTTCTGTTTCATTACGACAAAGCGTAAAAACCTCTTCAAATTGATCGATCGCAAGAATTGTCCGACCTTCCCCTGCCGCTGCCGTCACCAAATGCCCTAGTCCAACTGCACCCGATTCGATCAGATCGGTTGCTTTCGCCAATTGACTGGCACGCTCAACCTCCGAAACACTTGTCTCAACAAAAGCCCAAGCAAGGCTCTGGAGGGGATGTTCGCCAGGGCGGAAAATGTAAATAGGCCAGCGATCGCTTCCAGATAAATGCTGTCCTTGCTTCAGTTGATGCAGCAGTCCTGCTCGAACTACAGAGGATTTACCACTTCCTGAAGCTCCCAGCACCGCCAGGAAATTCCCCTCTCGCACTTTTTCAATCAGCTGGTCAGTGAGGGCAGTCCGTCCATAAAAATACTTGGGGTCTTCGCCGTTAAAGTCAAAGTAGGATAATCCCTTGTACGGGCAGACGCTATCTGCAAGTAGACTAACAGCTTGAGCTGCCCTACCTGTGAGGATAATCTTGCCGCCAGAGTTGGCGTAAACCGGACGTTGCGTTGCGTTCTTTAGCCCTCGATTGAGAAAATCAACGAGGGTAAAGTTATTGACCTCACCATCAATTTGTTGATTCGGATCGAGTCCCTCTAGTAAAGCTTGGGTCAGAACGCTGTGCTTGCCTGTCGGTTCTTCATAGGCAACTTCGTATTCTCGGGACGCAGCAATGAAGCAGCGATCGCGCCCTTTCCCTAAATCCCCCGGATCGGCTGCGGCAAAATTAAATAACTCACCGCTGTAACAGCAATCTATCCAGACAACCTGCTGCCGCACTGGACTTTCTTGCAGGAGTCGGCGCAGCCATTGCAGCGACAGCCCCCAATTTCCCTGCTCCGGATTCACATCACTCGTCGCTAGATAACCCTCTTGGATGCCCCGCGCCTTCCGTAAACCATGACCTGAGAAGAAGAACAGTGCTGTGTCAGGGAAATGCTGTCCTTCTGGCTTGAATAATTGTACTAAAGCTTCTTCAAGTTGCTCCAGGGTTACCTCTTGGTTGTGAGCAACGCGGCGAGCATTATCTTCAAAAGGGTCAAGAAACTCTGGCAACCGCCAGATTCGGAATTCGCCGTATTCCTGGAGCTTCTGAGCAATCGCCTCGGCATCATCAGCAGGCGATCGCAGATTCTGCAACCCCTCGCAGCGATACGTGTTAATTCCAACCACTAGAGCATCTCGCAGCACGATCTAGTCCAGATTGTAAAAGTATTTCTTCTCAAAAAATGGAGGCTCAAACGATGCCAATTGTTGGCAATGAGAAGTATTTTCACCCGATGTCATCTCAGTCTATGAAACGCCATTAAGTTTTGGCAGTACCCTAGAGGGTACTCTTTATTTAAGTCCTAAATTCATTTCTGAACTGGTAACAGCCTAGTGAGTAAAGCAGCCCAAACAAAGTACTATCCAATCCAAACAGCCAACACAGTTCGGGAAATTAAACTACTTGAATTCTTCTTCGGAGCGACTGACTGAGTGTAGAGAGTGATTTGCAAAGATTGATTTAGAGGAGGACGTTCCTCTGTACTTTTAGGAATGACACCCAATGTCTTCCAGGGCCGAGCAATATTACTTCTCACCTGAAGCTGAATGCGCGGAGGTTCTTTGGGCTGAGTAACCACCACAAATTGCCCATCCACCACGTTTCTAGCATTCTCTGGCTTCATCAGATACTTGTTATCAAGGTTATTGGGGTCAGATTTAGCTTTCCAAGTACTGAGATAGGTTCTACCCTGTTCATCCTCTACATAGGCAGGTTCAGCATCAGGATTTCCCCAGACGACTTCTTTCAGGTCATGATACTGACATCCCACTATATCAATGCGGTTAATTCCAGGTCGCTGAAGCTGAGCTTTGATATAGTCAGGAAACATTCTAAATACCAACCCACCTGTTGAATTATCCCCAGCAGAGATGCCATGACAAGCATCCCAGAAAGCACAAGCCCAATCATACTCCGAAGCTGCTACCTGTTCTTTATTGATTTCCTTGATGCCAAACTCCAGATATTGTGCTCAATCATAAGGAATATCCTCTAAAGGAACTTTTCTATCTTGCCTAGCTTGAGCGATGCGGCAAAAGGCATCAATGTTTTCTCTCCAAGCTTGAGTATCCTTGAGAATGGATTCTAGCAGTCGCCTCGCTTCATCTCTATAGCCTTGAACCTTCTCTGTATCAGGTTCATTCAAAGCTTTCTCATCTAATTCACGTATCTTTGAGAAGGCAACACCATAACTCTTATTCAATGCTCTCGCAGACAACAGCATCTCCTCACCCGCTGCTCTTTCTCAGCAAGCTTCTGGAAGTGTTTAGCCATCTGGGTGTAAGTTTGGGCCCAACTAGAGCGGTCTTTGATCAGAGCACAACAGTTATCAAGCTTCTCAACCCACTCCTCCCAACTCTTATCCCGTTGAGACAAGAGTTCAGCAAAGGCTTCCTGAAGTTCTGGAGTAATTTCATCTTCAACCAAATCAATCTGGTCTTCCAGTGCTGCTACCTCGCCGGTGAGTTCAAACAACCGCTTCTTAGGCTGAAGTGGCCCAACTGCTGGAATTGGAGAGGACTCAGAAGGCTGCTCATCATCCTCTTTGTCGCCATCTTCTGAAGGGGCTTCAAGATAGCCCTGAGAGTCCTCATCTTCTTCATCCTCAGGAAGATGTGGTTTAGGAGGTTGAGAACCATTAGAGCCATTAGAGCCATTAGAGCCGTTTGAGCCATTAGCTGATTGTTGCCGAGTGGGTAAAGCAGTCTCAACAAGGTGCTGAGTGGGTGCAATAGGTGCTGGTGGTGCAGATTGAGCGGGTGAAGCAGTGACAACAGGTTGCTGAGTCGGTTCTGGTGAGGGAGCTTGGCACATCTGAGTGATGCGATTACGTTCCCCTTCTGTCAACAGTTTCCAAGCTTGCTTTGCTAAGTTAGCACCTACCTTTTCTTTGACAGCAGTCAATTGCTCCTTGCTCTGGCACCGTGCAATCATTCGGGAAACAGCTTGGTCAACTATCTCAATACCAAACTCCTGCTCAATGCCAACAACTTGGTCGGGTTCTCCGCATTCAGAAATCATTTGGATGACTTCCTGCAAAGAAGGCTGGATATCCTTCTCAACAAGATTGTTGATGCGTTGTTGCTCCTCGCTGCCTAATTGCATCCAAGCTTCCTGAAGGACTGCTGCCTCAGTGTTCTGCGAAAGCTTCCAATAGCTTGGAGCATATTTCACTTGCTTGAGTGCAATGACTGTCAGTTTGACGATATCAACAGGCATAACTTTACCAAAAAACATCGAAATGTTTGGCGCAAGCCTGGTATTTTTGATATCTTCTTAAACAATCAGGACAAGGTAACGAGTGGAGTAGACCCGTTACCCTTGCTGTTAGATGCAATCAAGGTCAACAACAACTTCGTCTTTTACTTGCTCAATGCGGCGAGGGGGTTGAGGTGGTTGTGAATAATTCATGATGTTGAATGTGAAAGATTTGGGTAAAACTGAGTGGATAAAGCACCAACTAATCGGTGATTGGGATTTCCGGCACCATTGCTGTGTAAAGCACTTCGTATTTGGTTGGAGTTATAGGTCTTGTAATGAAACCCACAGGAGTTTCAAACCAGAAAACCATTAGAACTTTTGAACTCATAACTTTGAATCGGAAATTGTTCTTGGGTGGAGGGATAAGATTGAATGGGTCGTCTTTGGGGAAGGGTTTAAGTTGACCGTATCCACAGTACTGACAGCCCCAATCGCAATAGGGGCAGAAAACCTTGAATTCATCAGGAAAAACTGTAAGTGAGCGAAATCGAATGATTGGCATGGTTCGTTTGAGTACAAAAAAAGAGCTGGAGAGCAACATCCAGCCCATTCAAGGGGAGTGGGGAATCGGGAGTAGGGAGTCGGGTTCCCACGTTTAAAAAGCGTGAGATTGAACGGGGTTATTAGCTTAAGAGACGGTAATTGTCTCTTTTCCAAAACGTCTTTTTTTTTCGTGGGCTTTAAACCCACGGGCTTTAATTCTTCCCCGATTCCCGATTCCCGACTGCCGACTCCCCAAACCGAAGGTTTTG
>JBFLZA010000685.1:0-4787 GCA_040756535.1 Cyanobacteriota bacterium | reverse complement strand
GGACAGGTGCTGTATCTTCCCGTAGCGCTTCCCACAATTTGTCTGCACTCTGAAGGCGTCCGAGAATGTTACCGGGTAGCTGAGAGAGAATTTGCTCGGTTTGGCTCATGGATGTCTCGTGAGATGCTCCGTTTTCAATCCTAATCGGCAAAGCTCTGGAGCGTCAGCATCTGCTGTTGTGAATCCGCCATTTTGCTGAAAAAGTGAGGAATTTTTAAATGTATTAATACTATCAAAAATGATAAAAATTAATCCAATCTATGATTTTCCGCCCAGTTTTAGTTTATAGAGGGAGACGGATGTAAAAGGTTGTTCCTTCATTGCAATTAGACTCAAACCCAATGTCTCCTCCATGAGCCTCGATAATAGATTTAGCGATCGCTGTTCCTAGTCCAGTGCCGCAGTGCTTTCCATGAGTCACAAAGGCTTCAAACAAGCGATGTTTAATCGCTTCTGGAATACCAGGCCCATTATCATGGATCTGGATGTGAGCCGTGCGATCGCTTGCCCAAGCCGTGAGTTCCACACGCCCGCCACAACCATTAAACGCTTCAACCGCGTTACCTACCAAATTTTGCACGACACGCAGGAATTTGTTTTCATCGGCATACACCACCACATCCTCTACCTGAACCACAAACTCAACTTGTGCTTCCTGAAAATAAACCCGGTTGAGCTTTTCAAACTGTTGCAAAGCGGCGGCGAGGTTAACGGGTTGTTTCTTTAATATAGAGTTGCCCCGCACAAATTCCAAGAATTCTTCTGTCATTGCCGACATGCGTTGCGCTTGAGCTCGAATTAAATTACACCACTCATCTGTCTCTTCATCGGGGTGCAGTTCTTTAATCATGCCACTCGCTAAATTAATCCCGCTCAATGGACCCTTGAAGTCATGAATGACGGAGTTGAGCATTTCCCCAAGCAAGACCATTTTCTCTTTGCGAACAACCTGTTTCACATAGTCCTCGGTGGAGTCCCTGAGGCGTTGAATCATGTAACTAAATAGCTTAATTGCCTTAGTGCCTGGTGTTCTATCTAAGATTTTCATCAAAGTCTCACCCGGAATTTTGGCTAAGGTTGCCTGCTCACAGACCACAGCCTGAGCGCTACGCGGTTGTCCATCTAAAATTCCAAGTTCGCCAAAAAAACCGTTCGGTAAAGCTTTGGATAAGGTTTGATACTGATTCGGAGCTATACGTTTTCTAAACTCTACTTGACCGCCTAAAACTAGGTACAAAAAATCTGCGGGGTCACCTTCTTCAAAAATGACCGTTTGATTGGGAAGGTTCTCGATCATCGCGTCGCGGCACAGTTCTGCTGCTTGATCGGGTTCAAAGAAGGATATAAATTTATGCGATTCCAGATCCATGAGGGAGAAACCTGCATCGTTGAGTCTCACAAATTGCTTGATTTTAGCTTGACAACTTTAACTAGTTTAAAGAGAACGATTACCCCTGGGACAAAGCCTTTGGAGGCAATGTTCATGCTGGTACCCGATCCAAAGCTAACACTGCATTTTGACCGCCAAACCCAAAACTAAAACAAAGTACCCGCCGAATTTCACCTCGGCGGGGTGTCGTTACTAAATCCAATTCAAAATCGGGTTGTGTTAACCCCACACAAGGCGGTAAAAGTTGGTACTTTAAAGCCTTTAGACAGAAAGCTGCTCCTAAGGCTCCCGATGCTCCTAAAGTATGACCAGTAGCTCCCTTGGTGGAACTAACTGGAACCCCCCGACCAAACAACTCCTGAATCAACCGGGCTTCGTTCCGGTCGTTCAGTTGGGTGCCGGTACCGTGAGCATGGATGTAGTTAATATCCAATGGGGAAAGACGACTGCGTTTTAGACATTGCTGAACCGCAGCGATCGCACTACGACAACTTGGGGCTGGAGTACTGACGTGATAAGCATCACTGGTTAAACCAAACCCTAGTAACTTTCCATAAACAGGGACACCTCGGCGGTAAGCTGAGTCAGCTGACTCTAAGACCAAGATAGCAGCTCCCTCTCCCAATACAAAACCTTCACGCTGCTGGTCAAACGGGTAGGCACCTGTTTTTGCCAAAGCACCCATTTGAGCAAATCCTGCCAGCGTTAGTGGAGTAACGGGAGCTTCAATCGCACCGACAAGGACTTGCTGACACCGACCCATTTGGATCAGTTCAAAGCCTTGAGCGATCGCCCAGATTCCTGTGGCACAAGCGGCCATAGGCGCGAGTACAGGGCCTGTCGATCCAATCTGGCGGGCAGTTGCGATTGCAGGGTTGTGGGGCAGCGTATCCAACCAATCCTCTAAGTTAGGGGTTGAGGATTGAGAGAAAGGCGCTCCAGAGGAGAGACAGGGTGACGCACAGAGTGCATCAATTCCTGTGTCCCTGTATCCTCTCAATTCTCTTGCCAACTGTTCCCACGCTCCCTGACGACTACGACTTGACCCGATCACCACGCCACAGTCAGGCAAAGGTAGGGACAAATTCGCATTTTCAAGAGCATCTGCCACAACCTGTTGAGTGAGCTTTTCCAAAGAAACAGCGTTCCGACCAATTAGTGCTAGGGGTCGGGATGGTAAGTCGGGAAAGGGTTGATGCTGCCTAATTGCCGATTTTCCGTCGAGCAAATGCTGCCAACTGGTTTCTAGCGGGCCTAAAGCTGAGAGTAGGCCTATGCCAGTAACAACAACTTCCACCGACCCCACCGATAATGGCTCCCAATTTAAGCGCTTTCCTCTATTTTTTGAGGTTTTCGATCCCTTGAGTTACCTCCGCTGACTCGATGCGATCGCCCTGCTGAATCTTGTCTACGACATCCATACCTTGGGTGACGGAGCCAAAGACAGCATAGTTGCCATCCAAAAATGGCAAGTCGGCTAGAGCGATATAGAACTGCGAAGAAGCGGAGTCAGGAGGAGTTGAGCGAGCCATGGCCACTGCACCGCGAGTATGCCGTAGTTGAGGAGGAGCATTGATTCCTGCTTTATCAAACGTTTGGCTATAGATCGGAGTTTGTGCCCCTTTGGGTTTAATTTCTAAAGGAATGTAACGCTCTTGCTTGGTTTGTGGATCGATAAAACCACCCGTTCCCATCCGTTCTACTGGAAAGTTTGGATCTTTCCCTTGAGGGTCACCTCCCTGTACTACAAAAGGTTGTGGCTCTCTCACAACTCGGTGAAACACCAATCCATCGTAGACACCTTGCTGGACAAGGTCTACAAAATTTCCTGCTGTAATTGGAGCGTTGGTCCCATCGACTTCAATAGTGATGGGTGAGCCTTTAACCTTCAGCACTACTGTCGCTTTTCCTTCCAATCTTGGTACACCGCTCTCTTGAGGACTGCTAGTTTGAGCTGTAGGAACAGAAGTCGTTTCGGTTGCATTTGAGTTATCAGACTTTACGGAATCTGCCTGTTGTGTACTACATGCCCCAACAGTCAAACCCACAACAACCACAAGTAATACTAACCAACGCCGGATGTTTATCTGCATGTTTAATTCACCGTTCTTGTAGCCTTAGCTACTGAAATCATATTCAGCAGATCTGTTCCCGCTCAACTCCCCTGAATCACACGATGAGTTATAAGCCTTCAAGGGGCACTGCTAAGAAACGAGCGAGTTCTGCGCCTTGATTTTCGAGTTCGGACAAGGATAGGGGTAGCCCAACACGAGTTAAGGGAACTTCCCGGCGGTCTTTAGCGCGAAGATAGAGCGCTCTTTTTGGGTTTAGACCTTCTTTGATTTCTACTCGAATCGATTGCACATCTTGTAGGCGGCAACTAAACTCGATTTGACGGTTCTTCCCAGGAAAGCCCCAGCGAAAAATCTTGACCATGCCCGTCTCTTTATTGAACTCATTGTAACCTCCGCCTACATCCAGGAGGATGACTCCCCACAAGTAGAGCGCCAACAGCAGACCGGCAACGCCGTAAAACCCCATCGCCACTCCTTGGGGGAAAAATATCAGCTGAGTTGCATCCCCAACGGGAAGTAGATTGACCTTGGTATAACTGGAAAGCCCTGCCAAGAAAAAGCCTGATGCTCCCAACGAAACAACGATTGCCCACCAGTAGTTACTAAGGCGGCGAGAGCCTATGATCGGCTGACGAATTACGCGATTCTCTCGTTGGGTTGTCGGTGCTGTCATGAAACAATCCTGCCCACTTTATCTCACGATCTGACTAGTATACTCTGCCATTACTATGACATTTTTGGCACAGGGAGAGCGGCTGTCCCAAAAATTCTGAGGAAATTTGTGTCAATTTGTAAAATTTTTGTTATTCATTAATATTAAGTATGTAACCGCTGAAAGCCTTATCCCCCTTGCAGGGAATCGGTCTAACAGTGTAAAAACATGATAGGTTAAAAAACATTAAGAAACACAAACTAGCTAATCTGGTTTGTGGTACCGAATGTCTGAAACACCCATGTGAATGTGAAAGAGAAGTTGGTCGGTAGACTCAACCTCTCATAAAATCCACACCCGCTGTGGAGACATGAACTCTTCTGACGCGAAAGCGTCAGAGTGAAATCCTTGTAAAACAATAATTGATGAGGATTTGAAACTATGACAATAGCCGTGGGACGCGCAGAAAGTACAAGAGGATGGTTTGACGTCCTTGATGACTGGCTCAAGCGCGATCGCTTTGTATTTGTTGGTTGGTCGGGTATATTACTGTTCCCCTGTGCTTACTTAGCACTGGGCGGCTGGCTGACCGGCACCACCTTCGTCACCTCTTGGTATACCCACGGATTAGCCTCCAGCTACCTGGAAGGCTGCAACTTCCTCACGGTAG
>JBFLZA010000684.1:0-4822 GCA_040756535.1 Cyanobacteriota bacterium | reverse complement strand
AAGAACCCATTAACCTGCCGGCACAAGGCATACAAGTCGCTAAATCAGTCCTTCCCATCGCCGCAGGATTTGTAGTTACAGGAGTACTAGGGATTGAAGGATTGGTGGCACTCCCCGTTTATATGGTTGCCAGTAGCGCCACCCGTCAAGTACTCAAGCGACTTGAGTCGGAAATGCCAGCATCGGATCGAGAGCAAATTTCTCAAAACCCAACCCCACAAGTCAATGGCAAAGAAGCGACTGTTGCCGAACCTAATCAATCAGTAGCCCAATCTCCAGAAGTTGATTATCAAATCATTCACGAGATTCGCGGACGAATTCGCTTCAAAGTTCCGCGACTGGCTACCGATCCAGAGTATGTTCAAAGATTAACCGTGTTGAGCAAAACGGATGCCAAAGTTACAGAGGTACGACTCAACACAGATGCCCGTTCCATTGCCTTTAGCTATGATGCTGGCTTGATTGGCGATCAAAAGATGCGATCGCATCTGATCGATCTGATTCAAACTGCCAGTCAACCCAACATTTTCTTAGATTTAAAAGCCGCATCCCTTCAGGAAGAACCTGAACCCGAATCTAACTTTTGGTCAGGACTAGCGCTTCCAGCGTTGAGTACCACTCTCGCCTTACTCGGAGGGCCGTTGGGATTACCCATTCCTCCTTTAATTATTGGCGGAACCATTGCCGTTACCACTTTGCCTGTGGCTCAACGGGCCTTGGATAGCATCCTCAACGAGCAAAAGCTGAATATCGATTTCCTCGACTTGATGGCAATCAGTATCATGACCCTACAGGGTCATTTTATTAGCCCAGCGATCATGCTTTTGCTGATCGAAATCGGTGAGGCGATTCGGGAGCAAACAGCCAAGTCTTCTAAACAGCAAAGCCTCGATTTGCTGGCGTCTCTTGAGCAGTTGGTTTGGGTTGAATGCAACGGCGAAAAGCAACAAATTTCCATCCACGAAGTCCGGCCAGGGAATGTGGTTATTGTCTATCCCGGTAGCCAAATTCCTGTAGATGGTCGCATCATCCGAGGGAAAGCGCTGATCGATGAGCAGAAATTAACCGGCGAAGCGATGCCGGTGATGCGTAAAAAAGGACAGTCGGTTTATACCTCTACCCTAGTCCGGGAGGGACAACTCTATATATCGACCGAAAAAGTGGGTGCCGATACGCGTGCCGGACAGATTATTAAAATTATGCAAGAAGCACCGGTACACGATACCCGCATTGAAAATTATGCGGCAACTGTTGCTAATCAAGCAGTGGTTCCTACTCTCCTCGTATCGGGACTCGTCTTGGCGTTCACCGGGAATTTTGCACGGGCGGCTTCTATCTTAACGCTGGATTTGGCGACGGGAATTCGAGTTTCTGTGCCGACAACGGTATTGGCAGCGCTGACGGCCGCAGCACGAAAAGGAATTCTCATCCGCAGTGGCAGGGCGTTAGAAAAATTAGCTCAAGTCGATGCCGTGGTGTTCGACAAGACAGGCACCTTAACTCAAGGAGAACCGACTGTCGTCTGGGTGGAAACGGTGAGTGAATCAACCTCAAAATTGCGGGTGATTGAACTTGCTGCTGCTGCCGAACAGCGTTTGACGCATCCTGTGGCTGTTGCGATCGTGCAGTATGCCCAAAAACAGGGATCACGAATTTTGCCCCGTGGCAAGTGGGATTATGTAATTGGTCTAGGAGTTCGGGCGGAAATTGACGGACAGACGGTTTTAGTGGGTAGCGATCGCTTCTTGGTCAAAGAAGGCGTTAGCTTAGAAGTGCTGGAGAAAAAACAGGTTCCTCAGTTCAAGTCAGCGAGTAACTCGGTAATCTACGTCGCGAGTAACGGTGAATTACTGGGGGCAATGGCTTACCGTGACCCATTACGGACTGAAAGTCCCGATGTGATCAAAGCCTTAAAGGCAGAAGGGATGGACATTCACCTCCTCACCGGTGATCAGAAACGTACAGCCTATGCCGTTGCTAAGGAGTTAGGAATTACTCCAGAGAATACCCATGCAGAAGCATTCCCAGAGCAAAAGGTGGCAGTGGTGAAGGAGTTACGGGATAAAGGGAAAACCGTTGCCTTTGCTGGAGATGGGATTAACGATTCGCCTGCCCTTGCCTATGCTGAGGTTTCGGTATCCTTTGGCAATGGTTCAGAAGTCGCACGGGAAACGGCAGATGTTGTATTGATGGAAAATAACTTAAAGGGTTTGCCAGAAGCGATCGCGATCGCACGACAAGCGATCGAACTCATCCATCAGAACACAGGTATCGTTGCCATCCCCAATTTAGGCGCACTGGTGTTAGCCGTCGCGATCGGTATCGATCCGCTTGCAGCAACGTTAGTCAACAATGGTACAACCGTTATCGCAGGACTCAACGGCTTACGGCCCCTACTCCAAGATCCTGAAATTCTCAATCTGCTCTCAACTAATGTAGATACCAATACCCAAGAGCAAGAAAGCGATAGTTTACAAACTGTGAAAGAGGTTGAGCCAACCCCTGCACAGTCAAACTCTGAAATCACATCCTATTTCCCACAACCCCAAGAACCTATTGCTGATCAGTCTATCCCCGTGATGAGTGAATCCTTCAACGGCAATGGGACTAAACATCAAATCAGTACCAACGGCTTCCACAAACCCAGTCCCCGATCCCTTGTTGCCTTGAAAGAGGTTGAGCGAGACATTCATCAACAGCCAACTCCTGAAATCCAGTCCAATGGTCAACAACTCAAAGAAGTTATCGCTGATCAGTCCAAGTCAAGGATAAGTGAATCTTCCAATGGGAATGGCAATGGACAGCACAGGGTTGTGAAAGGGTTCCAAAAGAATGTCACTGAGCGGCTAACGGGTTCTGCTCTTGCGAATCGGTTAAATGTCAGTACGACAACCATTAGCAGAAGAAAGACAAAACCTGACTTCTCGAAATGGACTCGTAGCAAAGACCCATCTGGAATTGCTTGGAGATACTCAAAAAGCTCTAAGCTGTTTTGTGCAGTTTAGGTTAAGTTCACTCTGATGCGATCGCCCCCAACCCTATAGCGGTTCTCCATCGAGTGCAATACACATTGTTTGTAAGGGCATGGCATTGCCGTGCCTTTACTGTATTTTATGCTTGCCGAGAACTGCTATAGTTTTCCTCAGCTAGTTGGGGAGATTTTTCTACTTTTCCGATGTAACTCGCTCGTAGTAAGGGGTTTAGCCCCAATTCCTAACCTTCAACCTATTCCCAGCTCCAACTGTATTACATTACACAACTTTACTTAACATTAATGCCAATCCTCAGAAAGATAGAAGGCAGCTATCAGTAATGTTAAGGTGGGAAACATAAGGACGAGCAGATGAACATCCTGGGTGCCCCAGCAATTTGAGACTGGGGTTTTTTATTGGGTGCTACGGTACGATAGGGGGAATCATGATAGAGACAAATCAAACCAGTAAAAATCAATTTCTCTATCCGCGCAGCCGTTATTACGGTCAAGTTAAACCAGAGAAGCTAGTTTTTAATGCTAACTTGCAAGAATTTGCTCAACGGGTGAGTTTCATCTACAACCTTGAAACCAATGGGAAACTCTCTCCAGAAGAAGCCTACGAGCAAATAAGGGCTCTATGGAAACAACTTAAGCATTCCAAAAAGCAACTGAAAATTGGTGAAAATTCTTTTCAAACTGAGCGCTAATAATTATGAATTATGAATTATGAATTATGAATTATGAATTATGAATTATGAATTGCAAAGAATGATTCTCTATTTCAGAATTTCATAATTAAGTCTTCTTATTTCCTCAGTTTTTGAGAGAGTTAGAAATGTTCCGTGGGAACGCTTCGACCAATCTTCTTTCCACCTCTGAGATTCTGAACCTTTTCAGTGTTTAGAGTTTAAAGGTTAAGAATCAGTTAGCTTTTAGAGCGATCGCACTTCTGAAACACTGGACTTTTCTTAAACCCCGAATAAACATCACATAACCTCTAGTGGATAGGATAAAAGTAATGAGCGGCTCTTCTAATTCTAGAGACCTTAGCATTCGTATTCTCACATCACATACCTTTAGGGATTCCTGACAGGACATCCACATGAACCCAGTGCTGACCACACCAGGGTTTTTTTTTAGGGGATTATTTACTCAAGGCAATTATGAATTCACAACTAGCTCACCTCTCTCAAAGGCTTTATAGCTATATCAATGACACTAGCGTGTTGCAAATTATTCGGGTTGTTAATCAGGCTAACTGGTACTACGAGCGAATTGTTTTCCCAGGCCAGCGTCTTTTGTTTGAGGCACCACCTGGTGTAGAGTTAGAAGTTCATACCAGCGATTTGGGTAGAGGTGTGTTGGTAAAAACCATTCCTGGCTTTCGCTTAGAAGTTGCTTTAGATAGCATGAATTAACAGCTTCTGGAGTTTTGTAGCTGACTTGACCGACGTTCTAAAAATGCGATCGCTTCAGGTGAGTGAAGATTAACCTGTGGAACATCACCCACTAGCAGTAACCATCTCTCACCTACCTGCTGCAATTTCCATCGTTCCGTTTGTCGGAAGGGAAGTATCTGCCAGTTGCCTATTTGATCACATTCACAGGTGAATCCCAAGGATGAAGCTTGACTGATTACACGATTAGTCATGGTGGCAGAGGTCAATCCCGGATAACTGTTCAAGGAGAATTTGCGGCTTGTAGGCTGGAAGGAATGCAGTTATCAATCAAAAAGTAAGCGCACCCGATCTCTAAGTTTTATAGAATCGGATGTATGGGAGCTTTGCGCTCGTAGGAATTCGACTGAATGGCGCTGATATCTGGAGCAGTCTAAAAAGATCTTCATTT
>JBFLZA010000683.1:0-4822 GCA_040756535.1 Cyanobacteriota bacterium | reverse complement strand
GGATTAATTTCCGCGATCGGTACAATTATCATTGCCACCGTAGGCATGTCTATCTATGGCATTGTCTCTTTCCAAACCGGTAATGAGTTTGAAGTCCAAAATCCCCGAACCCCTAACGAACTGAAAACGGCTGAAGGCTGGAGCCAGTTGACGGGTGGATTCTTTATTGGTGCAATGGGTGGCGCTTTTGTTGCCTATTTCCTATTGGCCAATTTTGACATTGTGGATTCCATATTCCGTGGTCTAGTCCACAATACTTAGGAATTTTTTTTGCTTAAAGCTATTGGCTTTAAGCGTCTGATTTAAGTCGTAAAGCGACTGACAGTAATTATCCCTTTTGGAACCCTATAAATTTAGAGAGGAAGGTTTGATATGACAGGAGCATACGCAGCTTCATTCTTACCCTGGATTCTGATTCCCGTAGTTACCTGGCTCTTACCCCTTGTGGTATTTGCACTTTTCTTTATCTATATTGAAAGCGAGGCTTAATCCAGGTTCAACGTCTAAACGCCATTTTTGATTATTGAACATTCCCTACCTATTCCCATAGCGTCTAGGTAGGGTATTTGCTTTTTATTATAATGATCGAGATAACTAAGATAACTTATTAATACTGGATCAAGATGCGATCGCTAATTCCCGACAATGACAGAAATGCAGAGGCAAGGATATGGATAGTGATGAACTAAAGCGGCTTTATCTAACAGGAGAACGAAATTTTCATAGAGTGAACTTGAGTGGAGCAGATTTGCGTAAAGTTCAATTAATGAGAGCCGACCTGCTAAAGGCAAATCTACGCAATGCCAACTTAAGTTGCGCTAACCTAACGAAGGTTAACCTTTATCAAGCCATTCTATGTAAAAGTGACTTACGTCAAACAACGTTGAATGAAGCAATCTTACATGAAGCTGACCTCACTGGAGCTAATCTGCATCGAGCAAGCTTGATTAAAGCAGATCTGTGTGAGGCAAACCTGAAGGGAGCTAATCTAAATCATACCAATCTCGGTGCTGCTAACTTGAAGGGAGCAGCACTGAATCACGCTAACTTAAGTTGGGCTAATCTCCGTAGAGCAGACTTAAATCATGCTCACTTAGAGGGAGCAAACCTAAGCGGTGCTAAGTTTTGCAACACCATCATGCCGGATGGCAGCATTAGAAATGATGATTGCTACTAATCTGAAAATAGGGGTCAGGGGTCAGGGGTCAGGAGTCAAGGGTCAGGAGTCAGGAGTCAGGAGTCAGGAGTCAGGAGTCAGGGGTCAGGGGTCAGGGGTCAGGGGTCAGGAGCCAGGAGAGTAATTTTCATTATGAAAGTTGTGCGCTCTACTCGCATGGTGTCTGTCTTGAAAATAGGTTGATGGTTGGAAAGTTAGAAGGTTGAAGGTTAGGAGCTATCCGAAAATAACTCCGTACTTTTGAGAAATTAATCGAAGGGTGGACATTGCCCACCCTCTAACAGAGATAACCATTGTCTATCTCATGCCAATTTGGTACTGCTGCATTGCATCCCAGGTACGAGGGCCAACAATGCCATCCTGATTCAAACCCATCCGACTCTGAAAATCTATAACAGCTTGAGTTGTTTTAGGGCCATAAAAACCATTAATTATACCGTTATAGAATCCTCTTCGTCTCAAGAAACCTTGAACATCTCTAACGGCATCTCCTTGAATACCAATTGTCAAAATTGGTGCATTGGTGGGTGAGTAGTCACTCAGGTCACCAACCGTGGGAGAAACGGTCGGAGGCGGTGTTGTAACACTAGCCATTCCCACAAGTGCGGCCCAAGTTCTAGGCCCAACTCTGCCGTCCGCAATCAAGTTTCTTGACTGTTGGAAGTTTCTCACTGCTGAAACTGTATTGTTTCCATAATACCCATCGATTTGTCCCGTATAAAACCCTTGTTGTGTTAAGTAAGTCTGAACATCTTTAACCGCTTTTCCCCAGTCACCCTGTTCGAGCATTGGAGCCGTGTTAGGCGCATAGTCTGTAATTGCTTCAGAGGGGAAAGGCGCAAGAGCGGGTGAAGGCGCTGATGGTACTGTTGGGCTGGCATTAACTGATGGTTCAGCCGTTTGAGCCTTAGCAGGTATACTACTTGTTAAAAGCGGGGTTAGAGAAACCGCTGATAGAAGACCAAGAGAGAGAAGACTTGAAGGAACAAGTTGGTTTATCATAATATCCTCCTTGTTAAAAACCCAATTAAACTTAAGCTAGTGAGTTGAAATTTACTCCATTAGCTAAGAGTGTTCATTGCAAAAGGTAAGAATGCGATCGCCTGGTTCAATTATTTAGAAGAATTAATCTAAGCTAGCTTTGAGTTGCAGCTTAGGAAGTGCTTAATTCAACTAGCTAAGTAAAAATTCTTATGAACCGGAAGTTGTATGCTTCCTTTTTCCTGGAATTTCAATCTGTTCTGTTTGGAAAATTTGAAAATGTTCTGATTGTTTTATTAACTACCTATAAGTTTAAATAAAGTATCCCATCAAAACCTAGATCTCAAGTAAGAAATATGGGTCATAAAACCTCCGTCATAGGGAATATTTCTTAAGAGTCTCCGCTCTCATGATTTCCAACTCAAATTATCCAATCAAAAAATTTCCAGGCTTTGGGAGTCTGAATCTCTTCTCCAGCGAGGTTGAGAGACTTGTACTTGTAGAGGTTCGTTCAATATTCACCAACGCCTAGAGTGCCGATTCAATAACAGTCAAAAGCCTGATTTTCCGTTGAAGATGAGCGCCAAAATGCCCATTTCTCGTTATGGATTGAATGACTGAACGGGCGCTCTAAAATTAGAAATTACTATCGATTCAGTATTGACGTAGCCCTACCAGGCTTGCTAGGGTAGGCTCATTCAGTTATCTAACAACCTATTTCATTCCAGCGCCAAGCTATGTTCAGCAGCCGCTACTATTTTTACTTTTGGTTTAGGGAGGTTCACCGGTGGTGAATACAGTTCCTCATGGAACCGACCCGGTGGACCGCAGAACAAAAGCTGCGGTCTTTTGTTTTATAGGGGCAAATCAGTCACACCAACCAAGTGTGACAACATACCTTGGTAGCTGGTTTTTCGGCTTTTACTTTTGGCCCAGATACGGTTCCGGGTAGATAAAGTAGTGCCAACTTTTATCCACACGACCCGGAACCTGTCAGGCAGGTTCCGGGTTTTTTCTTGCAAAGGAATCTAAACCCATGTTGAATGCCAAACTTACACTCGCGAATCATTCCAACCACAACTCGATTGTCAGACTCTCAGAGCAAGTTGCCTTCGGTGGAAAAGAACTTGTGATTATCAGCGGGCCCTGTGCCGTCGAGAGCCACTCGCAAATGGAAACTGTCGCCCAACAACTGCAACGTGCACCTGTTCAAGCGTTACGGGGAGGGGTGTTCAAACCTCGGACATCTCCCTACTCATTCCAGGGATTAGGCTTAGAAGGTCTAGAGATTTTGTCAGAAGTGCGATCGCGCTACAATATCCCGGTTGTGACTGAAGTCATGTCCATTGGTCAAATTGAATCCATTGCGGCCCATGCTGATATGCTTCAAGTTGGCAGCCGGAATATGCAAAACTTCGATTTACTCAAAGCTCTCGGTGAAGTAGAAAAGCCGATATTACTGAAGCGGGGACTTGCAGCCACGATTGAGGAGTTCGTCATGGCAGCAGAGTACATCATGAGTCACGGAAACTCTCAAGTGGTGTTGTGTGAACGGGGTATCCGCAGTTTCGATAGCTACACCCGCAACGTTCTGGATTTAGGGGCAGTAGCGGCACTCAAGCAACTCACTCACCTGCCTGTGATTGTAGACCCTTCTCATGCTGTCGGAAAGCGGGAATTAATCGCTCCCCTAGCAAAAGCGGCGGTAGCTTGTGGGGCTGATGGACTGATTATCGAGTGTCACCCGGAACCCGAAAAATCAGTGTCCGATGCACGTCAGGCACTTTCTTTAGACGATATGGTGGATTTGGTTCACAGCTTAAAGCCAATGGCAGCAGCCGTTGGGCGGCAGATTGCCGAACCGTTGAGTCTTTCCCAACTCGCGGTGGCTTAACCAAATCAGTGTGTACGACGTTGGTAGGGGCATGGCATGACGTGCCCTAGCCTATGTCATACCAAGTTGCATTCAAAGGAATTACTCTCCCCTGCTCCCCTGCTCCCCCGCTCCCCCGCTCCCCTGCTCCCCCGCTCCCGGAACTCCCCTGCTCTTTTCCAGTCAGGTGCGGTGTTTAATTGAGTTTATCGGGTTCAGTCAGGACAGAAATATTAATGCAAGTGATTACAGGTAAAACTAAACTACTCGGTGTGATTGGCGATCCAATTGAGCATTCCCTTTCACCTGTGATGCACAATGCTGCGATCGCAAAAATGGGACTGGATTACGTCTACCTACCCTTTCCTATAAAACAAGCCGATTTGGGAGTTGCGATCGCAGGTTTTGATGCGATTGGATTAGTTGGCTTCAATGTCACCATCCCCCACAAACAAGCGATTATCTCCCTGTTATCCGAAGTCGATAATATCGCTAAACCAGTTGGAGCGGTAAACACCGTTTGGCGCACCCAAACAGGTTGGAGTGGCACTAATACTGATGTGAAAGGCTTTATTGCACCCTTGCAAGCGTTGAATCGGGATTGGAGTCAAACCACGCCGATTATCCTAGGGAATGGTGGGGCTGCACGGGCTGTAGTCGTTGGTTGTGTCCAACTCGGTTGCCCTGAAATTCACATTGTCGGGCGCAACGTGCAAAAGTTGAGTCAGTTTCAGCAAAGTTGGGTGGATGCTCCCCTACCTGTAACGATCAATGTCCATCGTTGGGAAGCA
>JBFLZA010000682.1:0-4822 GCA_040756535.1 Cyanobacteriota bacterium | reverse complement strand
GTGCGATTCGTTTCCCTCAAAATGGAAGGTTACAAGACCCAAAGTGTACAGGGAGCAAGCGTTCCAGCCATTCGTACAGGCTGAATCGAACCTTGGCAACTTAATGACCATGTAGGTGAAAGTCCTACCCCAAAAGTGCATTGGTGAAAGCATCACCCTCATTGTAGGAAATAGCAACTCCCACAATGACGCAGGGGGAAAAGGAGGTAACTAGGCAACCTAGCCTGGAATCCCTTCGAGCAAGAACCCATTGAATAGCGCAAGCGAAGATGTGTCTGAACCATCGTGACCCAAAACCAGCGAAATTAGGTTGAGTCGTAAGACAGCGCTGGGAGTCCCAAAAGGGCGAGGATAGGGAGTTGGCGGCTGTAGAACCGTCCAATAAGCACTTCCCAGAAACCCGGTGGAGAGCATCATTCTAAAGGTTCAAACAATGGTCATTAGGAACGAATTAACCCCCTTATATCTCTCAGTAAGGTCGATAACTGAGTAGGTGCTAACCGGATGACATGTGGGGGAAGGATTGAGTCAGAAGCCAATGCTCTCTTGTAATGAGAGGGATATGCTGACAGACTCACGATGATTTGGAAGATAGAGGAACAAGTAGTAATGAATACGTCTAATACAGAGCCAGAAATGGCGACTGTGGAATGGAAGAACATCGACTGGCAAAAGCTGGAAAGAAGAGTCTTTAAGTTACAAAAGCGCATCTATCAAGCCTCTCAGCGTGGAGACGTTCATGCAATCCGCAGGCTTCAAAAGACATTGATGAAGTCCTGGTCAGCTAAGGCATTAGCAGTACGCCGGGTAACTCAGGATAATCAGGGCAAGAAAACCGCCGGAGTAGATGGAGTAAAAAGTCTTACACCGAAACAAAGGCTGGAACTTGTAGACCAACTGAGAATAAACCGAAAAGCCAAACCAGTAAGAAGGGTCTGGATTGACAAACCTGGAAAAACTGAAAAACGCCCATTAGGTATACCCACAATGTACGATAGAGCAACCCAAGCTCTAGCAAAAACCGCCTTAGAGCCAGAATGGGAAGCCAAATTCGAGTCTAACAGCTACGGATTCCGACCAGGGCGCTCATGCCACGATGCAATAGCCCAGATATTCAACGCCATCAAGTACAAACCGAAATATGTACTTGACGCGGATATCGCAAAATGCTTCGACAAAATTAACCATGAAGCACTGCTGAACAAAATAAATACATTCCCGACCATGAGACGTTTAATCAAGTCCTGGTTAAAAGCGGGAGTGGTGGACTGGAGCGGATACGCTAACCGCAACAAAGGAACAACCAGTCCCACACTAGAAGGAACGCCACAGGGTGGGGTCATCTCCCCGCTACTAGCAAATATAGCCCTTCACGGCATGGAAAATCGGCTAAAACAATTTGCAGAAACCTTACCAGGTAGAAAGCAACAAAACCGAAGAGCCTTAGCGGTAATTCGATATGCCGATGACTTCGTGATTCTTCATGAAGACCTAGCCATAATCAACAAGTGTAGGCAGTTAGTGTCTGAATGGCTCAACGGCATGGGTTTGGAGCTAAAACCAAGTAAAACACGGTTATCACATACCCTTGTTGAATACGAGGGAGCCGTGGGGTTTGATTTCTTGGGATTCACAATCAGACAAACGCCAGTAGGTAAACACCGAACTGGTCATAACCCCCAAGGAATACCTCTTGGATATAAAACCATCATCACCCCGTCTCTAGAAAAGCAGAAAGTACATACAGATAGGATAGGAGCCATCATACAACAGCATAAAGACGCACCTAAAGCCTCTCTCATTGCTAGACTCAACCCAGTTATTAGGGGATGGTCAAATTACTACGCACCAGTCGTATGTAAAAGAATCTTCCAATCTGTAGACCACATCACTTTCCAGCAGCTCATGGGATGGGCAAATCACCGTCACAGAACAAAGACAGACGCCCTAAATAACTGGAAATCAATTAAATCCAGAAAGTGGGTATTCACAACCAATGAGGGACTGGAACTAATAGACCACGCCGATACACCAAAAGTCGAATACACGAAGGTGCAAGGCGAAAAAAGTCCATATGACGGTGATTGGGTCTACTGGAGTACAAGAAGGGGGCAATATCCGGGAACCCCAAAACAATTAACAGAACTGCTTAAAAAGCAGAAAGGAAAATGCAGTCACTGCGGACTGTACTTTAATACGGATAGCCTCCTAGAAACACATCATGTGGATGGGAACCACAACAACAACAGGAGGACAAACCTTACAGTTGTCCATAGACACTGCCACGATAAACTCCACGCAACCAGGGAACAAGTATTAGATGAGGAATGGATTGATGCCCACCCCTTCTAATCCCCTAAGCCCTATATGGGCAACGAGGTACACAAAGACAAGTGCCAAATTATCGAGGAGCCGTATGAAGGGAAACTTTCATGTACGGTTTTGCAAGGGAGTTTGGGATGGAGACATCCCATTCGACCCAAACCAGTTTGCGCTTGCCAAATTCCCGATGGTTGTTAGCTTTCATAGTTTGGCTGTGTTTTTTCTTTCCTCAGAGTGATTAAAGAGCGTTAGTCCCTCCCCAAATTGCATGAGTGTGATTAATGCTAGCTTCGCTGGCGATATTGCTGATTTTCCGCACCGCGCTGGGAATAACTCCAAAGAACCTATCCCACTAATAAAATTCTGTTAATCCAGATGTGAATTGTGGCTAGAGAAAGAAATGCATTGAAGCAGGCAGAAATTCTTTCCCATCGAACAACGAGTCTGCGGTATTTTCGTTGAAACCATGCGAAACAACGCTCTTGTTGAAAACGTGGAACCGAAATTTTAATTGGTCTACCGCGATTTTTCTTGTTTTTCCAGACTCGCTTAGGCCATTGTGGTCTGATACCACCTCTACGCAACGCAGCACGTTTATCCTTTGAATCGTATCCTTTGTCAGCAGCAAGTACTTTGACTCGTTTACGAGGTCTACCAGGTTTTTTCGTTTTGACTTTGACACTATCAAGAAGTGGTATCACTTGATCTCGTTCACTACCATTGGCAGGTGTTGTGCAACGCCGCTAAGGGCATACCATTACCGTCAGTTAGGGTATGTATCAAAATTCCTTTGCCCTTATGACCATACGCAACATCCTCACCGCCACCTTTCCCAGGGGGAAAAAGACCCGTCTACCGCGCCGTAACTCCAATTAATTAATCCTCGTTCTTCTGCAATTCCTAATATCCGTGCTTGTAAAATTTCTAACGTCCCATCTGCTTGCCAACGTTTTAGCCATCTGTGGGCTGCACTTTTTGATGCCCAGATTTCTTCTCTGGGAACATCACACCAACAACAGCCTGTTATCAATATATACAGCAAGGTGTTGAGTACGTGGCGAAATGAAGCATGTGGCATTCCCCGTGAGCGTTTTTCTGGTTCTTTGGGGAATATATCTTCAAACAGCATCCATTCTAAGTCAGTTAATCCTTCAAATCGTCCAGCCATACTGTGATACACCCTTCTGTTATGAAAAGCAGATTATCGCATTTTTGATATTAGTGGGATAGATTCAAAAATCACTCTCAGAGTATATCGTTCCTAGTTCGTCGTACATTTTCATGTAAACATTTCCTCTCGGAAACGACGCACGCGCTATTGGTGCTGTTTCTTGGGGGACTTCCCAATGATTTTTTGGATGCAGTGTCATAACCAGAAGATGTGGATAACTCTAGTGTTTGTATCTTCTTTCTCTTGGAGGGCACGGCTCATGAGGGGTTATACCCCCTATTCGCCAGCGGTATCCTTGGAGAAGTCGGGTATCTGAACCACTGGCTCACAATAGCCGATATGATCGGAGGATGACCCGGCAAGAAGCCCGACTCCAAAACGCAAGCAATGGTCAAAACACCTCCTCATCAAAAACATGAGCCAATTCCACCGCTCGAAAGTGGCGATCGCCTAAATCGCTATGAATTTGAGCGACGCTATAATGCCATGCCCCATCTCAGGAAAGCTGAACTAATTGAAGGAGTTGTCTACGTGCCTGCTGCATTACGTTTTAGGAGTCATGGTCAACCCCACGGAAATTTGATTGGTTGGTTGTGGACTTATAAAATTGCGACACCGGGTATTGAGTTGGGGATTGAACCCACCGTTCGTTTAGATTTGGACAATGAACCCCAACCCGATGCGGTGTTGATGATTGAGGAACAAGCTGGAGGTCAGGCGCGGCTGAGTGAGGATGATTATATAGAGGGTGCGCCAGAATTAGTGGCAGAGATTGCGGCGAGTAGTGCGGCGATTGATCTAGGTGATAAAAAACGAGCCTATCGTCGCAATGGGATTAGAGAGTATATCGTTTGGCAAGTGTTTGAGCAGAAATTAGACTGGTTCTATTTGCAGGAGGGGGAGTATGTTTCACTGCCAGAGGATGAAAATGGGGTGATTCGGAGCCGAGTGTTTCCAGGTTTGTGGTTGGCAGTGAATGACTTATTAGCAGGGAATATGGGACGAGTGCTAGCTGTGTTGCAGGAAGGGTTAGCTGCACCAGAACATACCGCATTTGTACCGCAGCTGTCGAAGGGTTTTGAGTAGTTACATTTGAGCCAGTTGATCGCCCGGTTGATTGCGTGGAGCCGATGATCAGCCAAGGCAATCTGACACAAGCGCGCATTTCGGAGGATCGCCATCCCAGCTGATGAGGATGGGGTAATTCGGAGTCAAGTATTTCCAGGCTTGTCGTTGGCAACAGCTGATCTATTGAGTGGGAATATGGAGTGAGTGCTACCTGTGTTGCAAGACTCTTGCTTTCATGCCAACAAACGACTCTGAACTGCC
>JBFLZA010000681.1:0-4839 GCA_040756535.1 Cyanobacteriota bacterium | reverse complement strand
GGCTGAAGCCGGTTTGGAGACTGGAGGAGGCGAGTCATTCACCGGTTTGGGTGGTGTCTCTACTCGCTTACGAGATGGCCGAGTGCGACGCGAGGAGGATGATGTTGTTCGAGTTGGTGCGGGTTGGGACTCGGCTGACCGCTTTGATGGAGTGGAGTAAGATTTTTTGGAGGAAGATTTACGAACGGGTTCTTCTTGAGAAGAGCGACTGCTTTCCACTGGTTGAGTCCGAACCCTCGGTGTCCGCCGTTGAACCTTTGGAGTTTCCTGCTTATCCTGTGGCGGCTCCTGTTGCTCATTCGCCGTTTTTTGTTCTTTGCTGGCAGTCTCCTCACTATCATTACTGGGAAGGGCAACAGGTGAGATAGAGGGTTTGCTCGTTGGTGTCGGTGTAGCGACCGGTGGTTTAGGCTTAGACTGATGCCAAACTGTACCAAAAGCAGCTAAACCTGTAGCGATCGCAGCCACTCCCCCAATCACCATACCGCGAACACCGACTCGCTGCCATACTGGCCCTTTGGCCGCAAGGGGTAACTTTTCGTGAACTTGAGTGGGTTGCTGAGTGTTGACAGGAATCTGAATTCCCATCTGGGTGGGGTTGCCTGTCGTTACGGTGCCATTTGCTTGGGGAAGGGGAGGATTGGGTAATAGAGATAGCCACGCCTCTACACTCACAGGGCGGTGACGAGTTTCTACTGCCATGCCGCGCATAATAGCTTGATTGACTGCCCGACTCAGTTCAGGCCGCAAGTCGCGGGGGACTGGCATGGGTTGGCGATCGCGAATGACGGCGGGGGTTGGTACTTGTGCGGTTAACAGGGCATACAGAGTTGCTGCCAATCCATAGACATCAGCGGCGGGAGTGCGCTTTTCTTTAATTAAGTATTGTTCAATCGGGGCATAGCCGTCAGATACCATACTCGTGTGAGTTTGGGTGGAGTCGCTGGTAAACCCCCGCGCAATCCCAAAGTCAATTAACACAACTTCCTGTGTGCCTTGACGCAAGATGATGTTGCCCGGTTTGATATCTCGATGGAGCAAGCCTTGTTGATGCACAACTTTTAAGGCTTCTCCAACTTGTCGGATGTAATACAATGCGGTGGCTTCATCCAAGGGGGTGTCGGGAAACACCAATTCTTGCAACGTTGGGCCTGGGACATAGTCCATCGCCATGTAGGGCCATTCCGCTTCTACAAAAAAGTCACTAACCCGGACAATATTGGGATGGATACATAAAGCTAAGGATCGCGCTTCATCTTGGAATCGGCGCTGGAACTGCTCAAAATTTGCATGTGAGCGAAAGGACTCATTGAGCGTTTTAATCACCACCGTTTGACCCAAGTAGTGATGAGTCGCTTTATAGGTGACACCGAATCCGCCGTGTCCCAATTCTTCTTCTAAAGTATATTTGCCACCCTGTAACGTTTTACCGACTAACGAGTTCATACCTCACACACCGTTTTTTGTTTTTGGTTGTTAGTTTAACTAGAGACTCTAACAACGTCAGATCAGGTCGAAGCACTCGTACCTCAGTTGCGATCGCACGTCCGGTTTTGGGTACATATACTGGGTTTGTAGCAACCAACTTCTCACTCTAGCTCACAATTACTGGAGATGTTGAAGGTGGTGTGCAGGAAGTTAGTTGATGCAAATATTGCCACTCTGAACTAAGACAAATAGAGCCAAAGGTTCTAAGGGATTGAAAACATTCCTCCAAACGTTACCAGGATTCACAGGCCATATCCGGAATGGCTGCTGTAGAGGGGGTTGGTATTTACTCCTTTCCCGCTCTAAGAATACCGATGAGAAAGGTGGGGGAGCTCCCGGAAGCTCTTGGTAGCTGGGGGAGAGGAAGGATAGGTAATCTTCTACCGGGAAAGGAGTAATTACTCCAACTCATCAGGATTTATCCCTAACTCCCGCAATCGCGCTGCCAATCTTGCTGCTCGTTGTTCAGCTGTCGTCGCTTGTTGTTCAGCCGCAGTTGCTCGTTGCCGTGCCGCCGTCGTTTCTTCATCAGGAGTCAAAATCAACTCTCCTGATGCCGTCATCCACCGCAACCACAGGCGATTAATTCCTCGGAAATTCCCTTGCCACAACCCCAAACTTAACTCCAACTCCGGCACCTGCAAG
Source organism: Cyanobacteriota bacterium (assembly GCA_040756535.1). Taxonomy (GTDB): domain Bacteria; phylum Cyanobacteriota; class Cyanobacteriia; order Cyanobacteriales; family Coleofasciculaceae; genus JBFLZA01. The sequence continues at coordinate 2,706 of JBFLZA010000681.1, read as the reverse complement.
CGTCCATCGGTTAGATTCACGGGTTCGTAGTGACCGCCAACGAGATGAAATGCCTGAAGTTCGTTGGTATAACGACTAAAGATAATGTAGTAGGGAATTCGCAAAATCTGCTCATAAACTTGCCACTTCGTCGGTGGATTCCCAGCTTTTTGCACAGTTCGGCCGAAATCTTCTTCCTCCGTGCCAGGAGATAATAATTCCACCACGACAAACGGATTAACCCGTTCCTGCCAAACAACATAACTCAAACGCAAATCTCGCCCTTCATACAACCGAGATACCCCCACAACCCCGAACCAATCGGGACGTTTGTACCAGTTGGGATGAGTGACATCGTAGTAGAGATTGAGGTCACAAGCTGAGAATATCTGCTCTAAACTCCAATTGGGAGGCCCAAACGTTAAAAACAGCAGCAGAGGTTGCAAAAAGTGAAATTCGTCCGGCAATCCAGGTTCCTCCGGGTTCTCGCTCGGTAAATCATACATCGTTGGTAAGGTTTGCCGAGGAGAGAGGGGTGGATCAGTTTGAGGCGGAAGAGGAACCATGATGATTTTGGATTGTAGATTTTGGATGCAAGGATTAGCATTCAACTTGCACTCTTATTGTGGTCACAGTTGGTCGGGATTAATTCCCCGTTCTTGAAGTAAAGTGTGGAGGGCTTGTAATTGGGCTTCTGCTTGTTCTGCCCGTTGTCGCTCTTGTTGTGCCCGTTGTTGCTGTTGTTCTGCTCGTTGAGCCAGTTCAACATAACTGGCAAATCGTTCTCCATCCGGTCGATAAATGATGAGTTCGCCTTCAGAGAGTTCAAATCGTATTCCTAGACGTGGACTAACCCAACCCATCATCTCTTCAATGACTTCTAATTCATTTCCAGAGCGCAGCCAACCCGTCAATTCACCTGTGTCTGGGTCATACAAGTAGTATTCTTCAACCCCGTAGCGTTGGTAAAACTTGTATTTTTCAATCATCTCTTTGATGCTATTACCAGGAGAGAGAATTTCAAACACGACTTGCGGGGGAATGTTTGCTTCTCGCCACTGCTGGTAAGAACCCCTGTCTCCTTTTGGTCTGCCAAAGATGACCATGACATCAGGAGCGCATCTGATTTTGTTATCGCCTTCGACGGGATACCAGAGTAAGTTGCCCGCAACAAACACATTGCGGTCGTTAGCAAACAATAGCTCTAAGCCTAACTTGATGGCAACAATCCAGTTAAATTGCTTAGTGTTGTCTGCCATGGGTTGGCCGTCACTGTCGGGGTAGATGATGTCTTTTTGGGCGGGAGAGGGTACTTGCGTAACCATTGCTGTAATTCCAAATCAGCTCGTGACGCTTACTACATTTTAGGTCGAACCACTCCAGGCACCGAGAACATCAAGGAAGAGAGGCTATTTGGTAGAGTAAGGGCAGCATGATCGGTTGGCCTACAAAAAAGTTTCTAAAAACTCATCAACGGGTTGAAGCGTAGGAACACGGTAATTGAGGTAATCGTTTGGATGGAGCCGTAAGCGACCATCAGGGCAGGGAAGGCGATAAGTATTAGTAGGGAGTTCTGTAATGGTGTCTGGACTCCTAAGCGCTGTTGCGGACTGATTAAATAGGTCTACCTGATAAAGCTTAGAAGGAGTTTCCTTTAGCGATTCTCTAAGCTCATCGCAGCAGACAAATTCGTAAACATAGTCATCCATCATAAATACTAAGAGAGTTACTGGGCTATACAGTGACTCATCTAGTTCACAATCACAAGCATATTCCTTCCAGCAATCTTTCAGGTGTCTACCTTGCCTTTTTTGAGAGCGCATGGCAGAACCGAGGATGATTTTGTCATGGTCATTGATATTAACTAACACGACTAAAACTGTGTACTCCTTCATCTCCTCTTCGTCTAGTTCTTTGTAGTAGCCAAGAACAACAGACCTAACAGAGGGGAAAAGTTTAGTTGGTCTGTTTAAAACCTGAAAAATCCTTTTCAATTCAGCAGTCGGTTGAGCTTTTTTCCTGAGGTAAGACTTAACCTTAGTCCCGTTTAAATGCGGGTTGAACAGGTTAATATAGTGCTGCTCCAACTCATTCAACTGCTCAAGGGGAAAAAGCTTCCAGTAAATCTGGAAAGAATTTTTCTTGTTGGTTCGACTTAGTTGAGGGTATCTGTGATGTCCCTTTCCTCTCCATCGATTGTTTAGGTTTGCCGATTTCCCAACATACCAAACCTGTTCGGCTAAATCCGTTATAACGTAGATACCAGGATGATTAGGAAGCTGAACTCGCTGAGTTAATAGAAGATTTGACCATTCTTTCCACTCCATTGTTAATCTTGGAAGCCCTCATTTTTTGAGAATTAAATCAATCCTAAGCTAACTTTCAGCACTATATTGGGTCAATATTAAACAAGACTTCTTGAAACTGTGGGAAGCAAACCGAGACTTGCGGTTAGAACGTGCTGCCACTGGAGAAGTGATCATTATGCCTCCAACAACCCTCTGGACGGGTAGGCAAAACGGTATTGTAGTGCTGAACGCGCCAACTAGAATTTCAGGAGAAGATGTGCTGCCAGGATTTGTTTTAGATTTAACTTCAATTTGGTAAGCAATGAGCAAAAATAAATCGCTGTTGGCACAATGATAAAGTGCAAAACTGACACCTTGTACCACCCCCTCTGCGTCCTTTGCGCCTCCCTCTGTGAACCTCTGCGTTAAAAAAGTCCAT
>JBFLZA010000680.1:0-4844 GCA_040756535.1 Cyanobacteriota bacterium | reverse complement strand
GTGCCCTTACTGATTCTATGCTTAAGTTCATCCAAAATTTAGAGAATTCTGAACTTCTGAACTTCTGTATTCTTTGTCCATTAACTCGCCAATGGTTCATTCATGCTAATGGTTGACTCTACTAAGTTTGCAGGATTAACCCTTAGCTTGTTGCAAGAAATAATATCAGCAAGAATTGAAGTAACGACCTTACTGCTATGAATCTCCAATTTGGCTTCGGCCAGCGCATAAAACATCAATCGCTGACCGGGAAAAACAACTCGCTCGAAATAAAAACTGGGGATATTTTTAATGCGAATGATTTGAATGCGATGGGTAGAGTTAATATAGCAACAGAGAATTTGTGATTCCTGTTCAGAAGCTAAAGCATTTTCAGAAGAAGCAAAGTTTTGTTTCATAATGCCAACTAGGGATGGAATCGGATAGTCGGGTATATACAACTTTTTTAAGTAAAGATTGAGAGGTTGGTTGGGAGCGATTTAGGCCTTTCCCGATATTACTGTTCCGGATTGGGGGGAGTACCAAGTTTTCTCATATATGTAAGAATACTTAATCTTCTCTAGATTTCACCTCTGTCGGAAGAACGAACCCCAATGTTAAGCTGAGTTGTATAATATGATACAACCGTTTAAAATCATAACCTGCTAGAATGTCAATCTGTAATTTTTTTATTTCTTAGTGGCTTTCTTGTGCTATATTAGAAGGTTAGCCAATCAAGTATATAGATGAGTAGTAACACTCACTTCACTACAGCTTTCTGATCGCGATCGCTGACAGCCATACTCTAAAAAAGCGATCGCTACACGTCTAACGTCCTCCAACTGCCATACCCTACAAATCCCAGGCAGGCGAAGTTAGAGGTGAGGAGAAAAATATGCGATCGCTTTTTCAGCCAGAGCAGTAACTAAACTGATCAAAAACTCAAGCAACTCATTTGCTATTGCTGATTGTTAAAGAGATACTCCTGTGCTATCAACTTAAGCCTATCGCCTTCCAAGATGAACTTATCAATCGCTTCCTTTAGCTCAAGGTACGGCTGACGGGCGGCTTGCTTCTCTCTTGCCACTGCGCGTCGAGTCGCTATCCTCACGCTTCCAGCCCACTTACAATCTCCGAAAATATCAAGTCCTCCTGAAAAAATATTATCAGCTTTAGATTGAGAGGCTTGCTGATTAATATTACGTAGAGTTGCATTAAGTTCTTTTTTGATAGCTCGAAGTTGCTTTTGAGCGAAGGTAATTTGCTTGATCTGAAGTTTTACAGATTGAGGGTCGTCAAATTTCAGAGACATATTCAATGCAATCTGCTGAATTTCTTCCAGGGTATTCATGATGTATTTTCTAGGCTACGACTTTATCTGAGGAGAGAAAATGTTGAAGCGTGTATGACCTTAATTGACATTATAATCTTCATCTATCTGTAACCGCACTAGTAACGAGAATGTATGGCAGCCTAGCGCCGATGAATATGAAGACAGCTTTACTAAGCCATTCCTCCAATTAATCTCCGCATAGCTCGTACTTATAATACTTGGTATGGACGTTCAGCACAGGAAAATTTTGAGGTAAGTCAGATTTTAAAATTTCCATAAAGCCATTTTTTTCGTAAAACCGATGACCCGCTTGATATAGCAGTCGCCAAGGCAATAAGGCAATTAGGACAAAGCCAAATACTGAAACCTTAACCAGTCAATCTTTTCCCTTCTGCCCTCTACCCTCTGCCTTTTGCTATAGCCTTCTATCGTCCCCAGATAAATTTCTCGAATTGATTGACTCTCAGTCTCAGCCCAGTCTAGAAGAGTATTGAGAAGCTCCTGACCCACCCCAATATCTTTGCCTCGGTAATCTTTGCGGACAAAACATTTCTGAAGCACTGCTTGATTATTATCAATATCTACTAAAGCCATAGTTCCTACGACTGTATCATTATCGACAGCCATCCAGAAATTTCCTTTACCTTTTTGATAAGAAACAGGAATTTTAAATAAACCCGGTTGTTCCTCAAGGGAGATGGGAACATTAAATTCATTTTGCTGAATGTTTAAAATTAAATTAATTACTTGCTCCTGGTATTGGGGGAAATAAGTTCGTATAGTTTTCATTCAATTAGTTGGGTTGATGAGGAGTGAAAAACTATTTAAAAACCTTCATGCCACCTCATATAGAGTGAAAAAAGATAATTGGAATAGTAATTCGTTCCATCCCCTACCCTAACTGCCACAATAAAAGAATAGTGAGATTGTCATAGGAGCATCACTCATGGGACTTGAGCGCAAAATGTTCAGGGGAATGTTTGCCCCAGGCGAGGTTGTCCAACTCAGACAGCTATGTTTTACTCCTGGGCGAGTGTTTCAGCCGGGAAAATATATAGTGGGTGAATTGCCAGATGTTGCCTTTGAAATGGGCTTAGTGGAGCGAATACCTCCAGTTAAAGGCAAAAGTGCTGAAATTCAATATACTGACACGCCTCCAGAAGAGGAGTTCTAATTATCCTCAATGGCAACGAATCCTTATGACTGGATAGAACAATCCCTCGCTACCATCCACAAAGCTGACTGGTATCGCTCGGTGCAAACCCTACAAAGTCGCCCCGGTGCCATCGTGGAACTGGAAGGGCGCGAGGTGATTAACTTTGCTAGCAATGACTATCTAGGGTTGGCAGCAGATGAGCGGTTGATTCAAGCTGCTGTTGCGGCTACTCAGGAGTTGGGTACAGGTAGCACAGGTTCTCGCTTGCTGAGTGGACATCGGGAACTACACCGGGAATTGGAAAATGCGATCGCATCCCTCAAACAAACTGAAGATGCCTTAGTATTTAGCTCTGGGTATCTGGCGAACTTAGGCACTATTGCGGCTTTAGTAGGAAAGCGCGATTTGATTCTCGCTGACCAGTACAATCATTCCAGCTTGAAAAATGGTGCAATTTTGAGCGGCGCGATGGTGGTGGACTATGCTCACGCTGATATTGAAGATTTAAACCATCAGCTAGCACAACACCGACAGCACTACCGTCGTTGCCTAATTACTACAGATAGTGTTTTTAGCATGGATGGTGACCTTTGTCCATTACCAGAGATAGTGGAACTAGCTAAAGAATTTAGTTGCATGGTGCTAGTCGATGAAGCGCACGCCACTGGAGTTTTGGGAGCGACAGGTGCAGGGTGTGTAGAATACTTTGGCTGTACTGGGCACCCTCTGATTCAAGTAGGTACTCTCAGTAAAGCCTTGGGAAGTTTAGGGGGATATGTCGCAGGTTCAGCGACTCTCATTGACTTCCTGCGAAATCGTGCCCCTAGCTGGATTTACACCACTGGTTTATCACCTGCGGATACTGCTGCCGCTTTAGCAGCAATTCATATTGTCCAACAAGAATGCGATCGCCGTACCCAACTCCATACCAATGTGGACACCCTCAAGCAACTGATTACTCAAAAGCTGCCTCATCTTAAACTGTTGCCCTCGGAGTCACCCATCCTCTGCATTCAATTGGCAAATGCAAGCGATGCTCTTAAGGTGGGAAACAAGCTGAAAGAAGCTGGAATTTTTGCACCAGCGATTCGTCCTCCTACTGTTCCTACTAGTCGAATTCGCCTCTGTGTCATGGCAACTCACGAACTCGCTCACTTTCAGAAACTAACTGAAACTTTAACTTCAAATTTAGGGGCTGGTATCCTGAATTAATTAATTCCGAATTGCGAATTCTTTTGGCATAGCTAAAGATGACCAATTAGTAGTGAATATCATCAGATCAGAACTAGCTCTTTGCTGTATCGAATAACGACTTTCAAATCCCAGTCATACCATCCTCTAGGGATACCATTGCTTACCTCTTCAGCACTAACAGGAGCTAGTCTTGTGCCGTAAGCTAGCTCCGTACTTTAACACAATGCCCTCCATTTTTATGCAGTGACGGTATTGGGTGGAAATATTGCCGCTAGGTTTAGCGCTTGGAGTTGAGCTTGTGCTTTCTGTAGAGATTCATACCATTCCTTTTGCGGATCGCTATCTGCAACAATGCCAGCTCCAACTTGTCCCCAAACCGTTGCCCCTGATGTAGAATCACTCGTATGAGTATAGAGGAGGGTACGAATTAAAATATTTAAGTCGAGGTTGCCTCGCCAATCTAAATAACCACAGGAACCGTAAAATAAATTGCGCTTTACAGGTTCTAGTTCTTCAATAATTTCCATACAGCGAACTTTAGGACAGCCTGTAATTGTTCCCCCAGGAAACACACCTCGAATTAAGTCTATAGGGTCACACTTAGGGCTGAGTGTACCAATAATATTACTGACTAAGTGCATAACATGGCTATAGCGCTCAATGGTGAGAAGTTCATTCACTTTTACAGTCCCCCACTCGCATACTCTGCCGATATCATTGCGCTCTAAGTCAACTAACATGATATGTTCAGCTCTTTCTTTGGTATTGGCCATTAACTCCTGCGCTAATTGCTCATCCTGAGTAGAAGTAGCGCCCCGCTTTCGCGTTCCAGCGATGGGTCGAGTCTGAACTTGCCTCCCTGATAACTGAATCAATCGTTCAGGTGAACAGCTAATCATTGCTCCCCAAGGAGTTTGCCAATAACTCGCAAAAGGGGAAGGATTAATCTGTTGCAATGCTCGATAGATTGACCAGCTATCAAAAGGGGTATGCGCTTCAAACCGCAAGGACAAATTCGCCTGAAAAATATCGCCAGCTTGAATATATTTCTTAGCTTGCTGCACTGCCACTATATAGTCTTCCTGAGACATTTGGAAAATGGGAGTGACGGGATTACTTTTGTGAGTTTCTGGTGAATCCTGTACTCCTATCTCCCTATCTGCTTGCTCTAGCTGACGTTGC
>JBFLZA010000679.1:0-4845 GCA_040756535.1 Cyanobacteriota bacterium | reverse complement strand
GTGTGACGACGACTGCAACGGGATTTACCGATGACCAGGCAAAGGCGTTATTCGAATATATCTTCATCTATCGTGATGATGGTGATGGCACATGGACAACTACTGATACAATCATTGCTACTGTGACGAAGACGGCTATTTCTTTGAGTAGTGGAAGTTTAACTATTGGTTTAACCGATAACGATGAGCGGACCTGGGTTAATGCTGGGTCAACAACTACATTTTTCCTGGTTGTAGAGTTGACCTCTAATGCCGGGACACAATCACCCAGATGTTTTGTGGCGAAGATTAATAATCCTGGCTCTGATATTATCATTGATTCAGCCAAAGATGATATTCGATTGGATGTAATCCCTTCACCAGGCACAACCTCAACTCAAGTCAGGGCAGTCAGGATGCCACCACCACCGCAGGTAGATATTACCAGTACTGCCCCAGCACCAAAGATGAAAGATGGAAGTGGAGGAGAAGATATCTTAAAGATGAAGATAATACATACAGGGGATGACCCACTATCGTATAGCAGGATAGAGTTGGATAAGGTTACCATTAAGTTTAGTTCAAATCAAGGCACATTAACTACTGCTGATGCTCAGGCATTATTTAGCGAGATTGCTATTTATCGGGATGTATCCTCCCCTTATGATATTTATGACACAAATGATTATCGATTGCAGTATGATACCTTCATTGGAGTGGATAACAATGGAGAGAAGGTGTTTACCCTATCTGAATCTCCTTATGTGCGAATAAAGCCAGGAAGTAGTGCTACATTCTTCATCACCATAAAATTAAAGGACAATGCCAGTGGACTGGGGACAGAGACCTTCTCGGCATACATCTCTACATCAGCCACTAAATTAAGGATAGAGGACATAAATACCGATAACCAGCTTAGTATTGGGACGAGTAGCTCACAGATTTCTGCTACTGTAACTGCCGTGCCTGTCGAATCAACAGTAATAGTAGAGAATAGCCAGCCACCAATTAAACTAAAGGATGGGACAAAGGATGACCTATTGCGAATTTACTTACATAACAATGGCATATCTACTGCCGGCAGGGTAGAATTGGCAACCCTGACTGTGCATATCACTACCTCTGGCACAACCACACCTATGGCAAGTCAGACCGCCACTATGCTTTTTAAGAATATCTTTGTCTATCTGGATAGCGGAGACAATGTTTATGCTACTAATACAGATATTATAGCGGTTGGAACGATTACTAACCAGGATTTAAGCAATGCCTCTATCTTTACTAATGGGACATTGACCATTGTTTTACCCGATGTAGGGACATATACGGAGGTTTCAGGTGGGGCGACAAAGACCTACTTTGTGGTGGTAGAATTAAATGAGAATGCCAGCAGGGTAGGACCAGGGACCGAGAGTTTTGTCGCCACCATAAAGACAATGCAAGATGTTGGTGTGCGTGATGAGTCAAGTAAACTTCCACTTGATTTAAAATCTGATTCTTCTGGCACAGTTTCCTCAAGTTTGACTACTGCTGTGCCACTTGACCCCAAGGTAGAGGTAACCGACATTGTGCCAATACAAAACTTCCGAGAGGGGAGTTATATGTTGCGGGATGGTGATGAGAATGCCTTGTTACGACTTAAGGTTATTCATACCGGCTCATCTACCGCCGGCAAGATTGAACTTGGGACACTAACTATCTGGTTTGGTTCGGAGACGAATACGAGTTTAACCAGCACACAACTGGATAAGTTATTTGAGTATATCTGTATCCGTAAGGATGGGGATGGGAATGGGACATACAGTGCCAGTCAAGATGGGGTTTCTGTCGGGACGATGACGGCTGATTTGACCAATGGTTATGGCACGATTACCTTTACGGATGGCGATACAAATGCCCAGATTCCGCCAGCAGTTAATTTAGGTTCTTGCACCTATTTTCTGGTGGTTAAACTTCGTGGGACAGCCACTGCAAATCTACCCAAGACATTTGTGGCTAAGATTGGCACGCAAAATGTAGGTCTGCGCGATGAATCAAGCAACCTACCCCTGCCGCTGACCACAGATAGTTATGGTAGCCAATCGACCATTGTTTATGCCGTGCCGGTTGACCCGGTAGTGATAGACACAAATACGGTCTCATTCACCTATCCATATCAGATGGATGGCAGTCGAACGAGTTTATTGAAGATAGAGATAGGAAACAAAGGGACTTCAGGTGCAGGCTCTATAGAATTTGCCACATTAACTGTCAGATTTAGTTATGACGGGGCGAATTTACTTACCGATGCCGAGGTAAGGGCGATTTTTGGGACAGTGAGTATTTGGGAGACATCAAGTATGATAACAGAGGTTACAGGCAATCAAATTAAGGCTCAGATGAATATTGATTTACCCGAGGTAGCGGCTACTGAGATTTCTGCGGGTGCAACAAAGACTTACTACTTGCAGGTAACATTGTTGGGCACGGCATCAAGTAAGGCAACACGGACTTATTCTGCGACAGTGAATCCGTTAGCGGGTGATGTGCGGATAGAGGATAAGGTGCATGACATTAAACTCTACCTTGGTGCAGGTAGCTCTGGGGCGGCGACATCGACAACAATGACGGCTATCCCGGTAGAGCCGAGTGGAACTGTAACACCTACCTCGCCCATTCAGATACGGGATAAGACGCAGGATGATTTGCTTAAGTTAGTAATTACCAACAATGGTATTTCAGGAGCCGGGACGATTACACTGACTTATCTACGGCTACGATTTTTTGCTACTTCGACCCTTAATCAACAACCCATACCACCGATGAGCACCCAGACAGCAGAGGCACTATTTGAGAATATATTTATTTACAAAGAAACAGTTAATGATGGCACATGGACGACTGGTGATACAATAGTGGGGACGATAAGTGATTTATCTACCTTTCTTGATGCCCAGGGGCAGGGGACTGTAACATTGGCAACTTCAACTACCTGGACACCTGCCGCTTCATCCACCACCTACTTTATAGTAGTTGAATTAAAAGGTTCATCAAGTGCAGTAGCAACCAAGACATTTAGTGTACTGATTGACTCGATACAAGATGCAACTATTCTTGATACTACTCGAACTGACATTAAATTAAATCTTACTCCAGATAGTTCACGGGGGACATCCAGTAAGACTACCGCTGTACCAACAGATCCAAAGGTAGAAGTTACAGATATTGTCCCATATCAAGAATTCAGGCAAGGAAGTTACATGCTAAGAGATGGGTATGAAAATGCCCTCCTGCGAATTAAGATTATCCATACAGGGGCATCTACTGCTGGGAGTATTGAATTTGGGACTTTAACTGTCTGGTTTGGGTCTGATACCACCACAGCGCTAGCAGGTACTCGGTCGAGTGAATTATTTGAGTATGTCCGTATTCATTTAGATGGGGATAATAGTGGGACATACAGTGCGACTCAAGACCAGGTTTGTATCGGGACGATTGCTTTAACCTTAACTAACGGTTGGGGAACAGTTACCTTTACGGATGCTGCGACTGATACTCAAGTCTCAGGTGCTGGGTCAAAGACCTACTTCCTGGTAGTCAAGTTAAGAGGGACTTCTACCGTTAAATTACCAAAGACATTTCTTGCCAAAATAGAAACATCATCGGTTGGAATTCGGGATGCAACAAGTAACTTATCCTTACCATTAGACTCAGCCAGTTATGGTAGTCAATCGACCATTGTTTATGCCGTGCCGGTTGACCCGACGGTTAAGGTTTATAACACGATAAGTGCAAGCAGTCCGTATCAGATAGATGGCACTTTTGAGGATTTACTACGCATAGAAATAAAGAATAACGGCACTTTTGCAGGGGCAATAGAATTTGCAACCATGACTGTCCGATTCACGGATAAAGATGGTAATCCGGTAGCCACTTCCACAGCAAAGAATTTATTCAAGAATATCTTTATCTACCTTGATAATGGAGATGGCGTGTATAGCCAGGGTTCAGATACTGTGCCGATTGGCACGATTACTAACGCTGAATTATCATTGGATGCCGCAGGTTACCAGATAATTAACTTTACCGATAATGACTTAAATGTGACTATTGCAAGTAGTACTACGTGGAGTTACTTTTTAGTAATTGAATTGCGTGGCACGGCGTCTGGTTATGCCAGCAGGACATACAGCGCTGAGGTGGGAACGGCAAATGTAACTATCAAAGATGCTATCCACAACATTAAATTGTATTTAGACCCGGCGGCGAGTATTGGAGCAAAATCAGGCACGATGACCGCTATCCCGGTTAGTGCTACGGTTACTGTAACCAATATTATCTGGCGAACGGACCCACGAATACCAGGGACAGTTACCCCACCGGTGCGAATGACCGAGGGAGAAAAGGATGCCATTTTCTTGATTGAGATAACCAATAATGGTGGTTCTGGTGCAGGTGCGATTGAATTTGCAACATTGACCGTGTGGTTTGGAAGTGATACCACGAGGGCATTGATGCAGGCAGAGGCCGCGGCTATCTTCGGCACATTCAATGTCTATCTTGATGTGGATAATGATGGAACATACAGTTCAGGAATAGATACCGTGCCAATTGGCACCTTCACTCGAACAGAATTTACTGCAGATGGCACAATGAGTATCAGATTGCAGGATAATAATCCTTATGCGACGGTAACTCCAGGGGCGACAAAGAAATATTTCCTTGTCGTAGAATTAGTTGGCACTTCAAGTAGTGCCACTCCGAATACCTTTGTTGCCAGAGTAGATGCGGATGTAAATTGTTCGATAGAGTCGGCTTATGATGATATTCTTATTAGCGTTGGCTCTACGGAAGCAACCTATTCTACACAGGTGGTCGTTACCGGCA
>JBFLZA010000678.1:0-4861 GCA_040756535.1 Cyanobacteriota bacterium | reverse complement strand
TACACCGTAGGGAACACCAAAAATGTAAGACAAACCGCCCCACGAAGAGATGGTGCAAATGAGTCCTTGCTTGTGCTGAGTCATCATTCGGGCAGCAAAAACACTCGCTACATAGTGACTGCGAAGGCCAACATTGTTGCAAGCATCCCAAAAGCTAAGTTCACCATCCCAAAAGGGCTTGCCATAATTGTCTCTCAATGCCTGTACCCCTGAATAAGCATTATTGACCAGCAAGTCGAGACATCCCTGCTCATCTTGGATGCGATCGAACAGCAAACGCACTTGCTCATCGTCACTGTGATCGACCTGGATGGGAATGCATACACCACCCGCTTCCTCAACAGCTAATTGAGTCTCAACAAGGCTCCCTGATATGCCATTTTCGGAATTAGAACTCTCAAAACTGCGACCAGTGATGTAGACTGTCGCACCTGCCTCACCGAGTCCAATTGCAATTCCCTTGCCTAGACCCCGCGTAGCACCTGTGACTAATGTGACTTTACCTTCAAGGTGTTTCACGATCGCTTTTTGATTACTCACTATTCTTTTGAAAGTTTATCGTTTCCGGTAGAGAACTCGGTTCCTTAATAGAGGATTAGCATCACACAGTCATTTCTAAGCTGCTCCACATCTAGGCAAGCACTAGCATTGTTGACAAAAATCTTGTGGGATGGGCATCTTACCCGTCCCGACGCAAGCAAGTTAAATCCGGAAGAGCTTAGTAAGGCTTCAATACTTGCGATACTAAGAAGATTCTCACTGCACTAATACTTCCTGTTGCAAGTCGATGAGAACTTGGTTTCCTCGCTTGAGTTGATATTTCCCCTGCCAGCGACCTGAGGCTAAAGATTGAGCATTGGCTCTTTTGCCCGTATAACTCAGCCATACTCGATTAGACGCTTGCAACGGTCGGCGCTGATTGGCAACAACTTGACCATCGGGTGCAATTAACTGCATCTGTTCCACATCTCCCTGAAGCACTCCATAAGCTTGTACCCAGAAGACTAAAGCTGGGCTCTTTGCTGGTAGGGTTTTGTCGTAAAAATTCCCTGCCCAAATCTCCTCAATTTTTGGGGGCTGCGGAGCAAACCCAGCTCGAATTAAGCCTGTGGGGACATAGGAGAGGGACGACTCCCAAAGGGGCTTTCGGGTTACTTGACAACCTGGCTTTTCCTCCAATCCAACGAACGGATCGATGACCTTTCCCTGATAACGAACGGTCAGGTGAACGTGGGGAAACGAGGCCATCCCCGACATTCCCACCTTCCCCAAGATGGTATCTGAGGTAACTGCATCCCCTGGTTTCACAGCCAAGCTACCCCGACGCAAGTGACAATACTGAGTTTCCCACCCTTTGCCGTGGTCGATGACTACACCATTACCGCATTCAAATCCCTTAACTGCTTCTAGCTGGTTGGGATTTGCTTGGCGCACATCTGGGACTTCATCTCTCACCCGAAGCACTTTACCCGTCGCAACCGCCTTGACTGAAACCCCTTGATTCATCACCCGTTCATCGGCAATGGCAAAGTCGGTTCCCGAATGACCGTCATAAGTCATGCGCCCACAGCCAAAATCGACAGCATTAGAACTTGGGTCACGGTCTGGGTAGAGCAAGATAAAGCAATCTTTACCTAAGGTACAAGCGATAGGTAGCCCTAGATTTAAAGATGGATTGGCTTTTGTGGCTAGGGTGCATCCTAGAACTACTGTTAAACCAATAAGGGCGAGAAAAAGGTTCCTAAGCATTATCACTTACTCTTGTATCAGTTCTCTTTTTCCGTGCTATGTGTAGAGGTTCAGGTGCAGATAGCTAACTTTAACGTTTTTGCCATCTCTAAGGAATAGGTAGATCGCCAGCAGCGAATTGGTTAGAACAAATGTGATTGCTTCTATTGGTAGAGTCGTTCTCAATACAAAGGAATATACAGGGTTGTAAGGGTACAGAAATCTGACGCCCTACTATATTCTATGTAAACCCTGTCTGGGTCTTTTTTATGGAATTGGAGTTACGATACCAAGAGATTGAGAAGCGTTTTGAAGAATGTTCTGATTTTTCTGGGAAAGACTTGGTGCGATCGCGCAATTTATTCAACTTAGAAAATTCTCAAGTTGTGCCGAAAAGATTTGAGGTCTGGACAACTTTGGTGGGACTCCCCCTCCCCGAAGGTTTAACCCAGAATTTTCAAAACATTACCCAGCAGTTAATTGAGCGACTTCCAGCCAACACTCGATTTTACTCAGTCCTTCCTCAGAATTACCATTGGGAAGTTTTTATTATCAAGAGACCTGATGAAGAAGTTGATAGTAAAGATTTACAAAAAACACCAAATATGCTAGAAAAAATATTGTCTAACCATCCCCCTTTTTCCCTCTGCTATCGAGGAGTATTAATTAATACAGATGGGACAATTATCGCTAAGGGTTATGGTGATTTTGATCAATTGCGGGCTAAGTTGCGTCAGGCAATACCCTTTGCTTCATTACAGCAATCTCAACTGGGTCATGTTTCCCTAGGGCGCATTCTCGATCCAGTTGGTAGTCAAGCTTTTACCCAACTCAAACAATTCGTGCAAAATTCTCAACATGAATTTTATGGCGAACTCGACGTTAGTCAGATCAATTACGTTCACGAAAGTCAGTGGTATATGGAACAAAGAGATATTGTCGCTACCGTCCCGTTTGGTAGTGCAGTGGATAAGGCATCATGCTGAATATAGTTGCCTCGACCCAACAGCAACACTTCCTGACCTAATTCGGTTTAACTAGAGCTTCTTGAAGTATCTGGCGATCGGTAACAACCTGAAGCCCAGCTTTTCATAGGTGCGACGTGCTGGGGCATGACCGGGATCGCCTCCGGTTTCGACCATAGCAATAGACATCCCAGCATCTTTCATCCAAGCAAGAGCGAATTCTATCAGAGTGCTGCCAATGCCGTGACCTTGAAAGTCTGGATCGACAGCGACCATGTAGATTTCACCCATGCTGGACTCGGAGTCTAGTTTCACGGCTACAAAGCCCACGGTTGAACCAGCAGCGATCGCAACCCATACATTTGTGTCTTCAGCAGCGCAGACATCCTCGACCGCTTTTTGCTGGCTCACACGCCAATTATCGGGATAGAATGCTCGGTACACATCAGCGTCCATCACGTTCTGAATCGATTCAAAGACCGGAGCCCATGCTCGCAGCGAAAGACGAATGACTGCATCAAGTTGATGAGGGTTGTATGGTTCAATTTGCATTTCCATATGAACTCCAGTTAACGCCGAAGGTTCCAAGCGATGAAGCCAGCTAACGTTCGTGTTGAGCGGCTGCAAGTAAACTTTGCAACTCCACCAAGATCTCTGCGTCGTCCGCTCCAACAGGGTTGTTACACCCGCCCGTCGCCCATTGCCCCGGACCGTGCTCTAGTCTGCGTTCAACACTTTGCGGAACACGACTTTATCATCACCCGCCGCGTAGAAGTCGCGAATGCGTGCCTCCTCCTCGTAGCCGCACTGACGGTAGAACGCCCGCGTGCGCTCGAACTCCGGCAGCCCTGACGTTTCCACCAGCAGCATACGCCCACCGCGTGCCGTCAACGTTTGTTCAACGTAGCGCAGCAGTGTCGCACCGCGTCCTTGTCCCTGGCGGTCAGGTCGAATGGCAATCAATTGCAGATTCCACGTCCGATTGGTCATCCGTTCCGGCTCGCAGTAGGCAACCCCAACTGGCCCATTGTCGTCGTCGGTGAGCCAGAAATGATCGCTGTTGCTGTCACCACCGAAGTAATCAGCGAGCATTTCGCTTAGTTGGTCAAGCTCGTTCGACTGGAAGCCGATCGCGTCAGCTATGGCGATTAGTGCGATCGTGTCATCGGGTGTGCTCGGTCGAATCATAGTGAAATCCAGCGTATTGAGATCGGTAGGTTGTCATGCATTGCATTGACCGGCTTAAAGGTTAACCACCGTGGAGCTTCAATCAACGGTTTAGGCTCTTTCTCAGCAAAAGACACTTTCAGATAGAGCTGCTGAATCATAGGCAATAGCAACAAGGGGCTGTAAACCACATCGACTGTAATACAATATACTACAAAAAGCGCTTTAGTCGTGATGGTAAGACTCTGGCTACTAGCAGTGATGATGAGACGATTAAACTTTGGGATGTTAGTACGAGTGAGTGTCTGGCAACGCTATGCAGTGGAAGATCTTATGAAGGCATGAACATTACAGGCGTTACAGGGTTGGCAGAGGCGACTATTTGTACTCTTATTGCTCTAGGAGCAGTTGAGCGTTAGTCTGAGGCAAGATGGAACACATTCTCTAGACGCACGTAAGCAGAAAAAACATAACCATCATGGATTAGAGCTAGTTGGCTCAGTAACAAATTTGAAAATTACTCCTAGGGCAGAAGATTTTTTTAATTCATTAGAATGTACTTGCTTTACAAAACCAGAAAATGGCAATAAAGTACCTTGGGGACATTTTTCTCTTTTTTATAAGAGCTTAGTTCCTAGCACAGTTCATATAAAATCAACAATGGTTCAAACATTTTTTTGAGATTAACAAGCAAGTTTTTGACCGAAAATGAGAGGAATTTGGGTTACTTTCCGGATACTGTAGAAGATATTAATGGTCGAAAATTCTATATTTTAAAGCCAGAAGAATATCTACCAGAACCCGCGTCTCATTTCATCATACTTTTTTGCTTGGGAATGCTTTGTAGGTATTATCCAGATGTATGGATGAAGGTAATAGACATCTCCAAAAAATAAACTCAGGGGCTAAAAAGATGGTAGAATTACCTTTTTTCATAACTGACCATGACTTCTGTACTAGAATACATCACCAAAAATCCTCAAGAGACTAAACGGCTAATT
>JBFLZA010000677.1:0-4881 GCA_040756535.1 Cyanobacteriota bacterium | reverse complement strand
TCATTTGGTAACTTTTTCGCCTACGACGAAACGGGTACTCTGTTAGTCGCTCGTGACATTGCCAATTCCACCAATCCCAACCGGGGTACATTTCAACGACTGGGAAGTGTCAGACCAGTGGAGAGATTTGATGGTGCATCCTGTGCCTTTGCGCCAGCAATGGAGAAGACTGTTGAACCTGGAACAGTCGTTGCTGGAAGTATAGTCACTTACAGATATCGCATTGCTAACGGGCGCTCAACTCCCTTTTCCAACTTGACGTTCACGGACGAATTGCCTGAAGACGGACGAACTTTCGTGGCTGGAACGCTAAACGATCCTTTTGGTGGCACCCCTAACGCCTTTGGCGGGACTCGCACTTTAGAAATTACTGGTTTGACTCTTCCCGCCAGGACAATTGCCGAGATTACCGTACAAGTCCAGGTACCGCGTACCATCACCCCCGGTACAGTCTTCAATCAATCCACATTAGGCCCGCTTTTTCCCAACTCTAATCAGCCCAACCTTCTGTCTGATTATCCTTTTCCGCCTGGTGATGAAATCCCTGACCCGACACCGTTGCAAGTCACTGCCAATCCAACCATTGGTGTAGCTAAGACAGCCAATTCTATAACCGATCTGGGTAACAGTAACTTCCAACTCACCTACAATATTGTGGTGCAGAACCTAGGGAATGTTGACCTCAGCAATCTCCAACTCACTGAAAATCTGTCCAATACCTTTGGCACGACACCGTTCACGGTCAATCGCCTTAGCTCCTCTCCAGGCAACCTCACTCCCAACACCAACTTCAATGGCATTACGGATACCAATCTGCTCACAGGTACAGATACCTTAGCCGTTGGCGAAACAAAAACGATTGAGCTGGTCATTACCATTACCCCCGGTAACAACCTCGGTCCCTACGAAAACCAAGTTGAGGCAACTGCTCAGAGTCCTGCTGGTTCTACTCGCGATACTTCTACCAGTGGTCTTAACCCAGACCCGGATAATGATGGCGACCCAACCAATAATAATGACCCGACTCCGTTGGATCTATCAACATCTCCAGCAACAGAGCCACGCTTGCGCCTAGTGAAGCGCATTACGAACGTAACCCGAGGGGGTGTGCCGCTTAGCGATATTGACTTCAATAGAGTTGTGGATAACCCAAATGACACGAATGACAACGCTTCTGGATGGTCTCAGCTTCCTGAAAGGCTTTTAGGTGTTCCCCAACTTGGTTCAGAAACGTCCTTGCAAAGTGGAGACGACGTTGAGTACACCGTTTATTTCCTCTCCGATGGCTCCCAATCGGTCATAAATACCCGTATCTGTGACCCCATTCCCCTCGGAACTACGTTTATCTCTGACAGCTTTGGAGCTGGTAACGGGATTTTGTTAAATCAAAATAGCACACAGACACCCCAAACTAATGTATTGGATGCAGACCAGGGAACATTTGCCCCACCTCTAACCCCTGTAATCTCTCCTTGTCCTAATCCCAACAACCCCAACGGGTCAGTGTCATTGCAGCTAGGAGATATCTCCAACACCGCCCCTAATAATGTGGGATTTGTTCGCTTCCGCGTCAAAATTAACTAAATGTTGTCTTGATGCCAGAAATAAGCAGGTAGGCAGAATTAAACCTTATATCCGACTAAACTCAATCTCTTGTCTCTAATTGTCTTGGCCTAAAACCCATCTTTGGTTTATTTGCCCCTACCTGCTTATCCCCCAACATAGTAGGAGGTGAAAAACATTTGCTCGTAGTTCATGAAAGCTCTGATAGAAGAAATTAAAACAAGCTTGCTGAATCTGATTGGTGTGGCGATTGAGAGGCTACCAGCAATCATTACAGCGATTATTCTCTTGTTCCTGACCTGCTACGCTGCTAATGTTGCCCAACGAGTTGCCAGCAACGTAGGGGAACGTACCCTCAAAAGCCAATCCCTACAACTTTTGTTGGCAAGGACGAGCTATGTGGCAACTTGGGTGATCGGAGTCTTAACGGCCTGTGTATTTGCTTTTCCCAGCCTGCGCTTAGGCGATATCATTGCGGCATTGGGATTAAGTTCTGTCGCTATTGGTTTTGCTTTTCAAGACATCTTCAAAAACTTCTTAGCAGGGGTGCTGCTGCTATTGCAGGAACCCTTCCGCATCCATGATCAGGTGATCATTGGTGATTACGAGGGAACTGTAGAGCAAATTGACATTCGCACAACGCAAATTCGTACTTACCAGGGAGAGAGGATTCTGTTGCCCAATTCAACTGTGTTTACCAGTGCAGTACAAGTGAGGACTGCTTATGGGAAACGGCGGACGGATTTGGAGGTGGGAGTGGATTACAATACACCTTTATCTGAAGCGGCAGCTCTTTTGCAGGAAACGATAATGGATGTAGAGGGGGTGTTGTCTGACCCTGTGCCAGAAATAGATTTGGTTAGCTTTGGAGATAGCTCAATCGATTTCGTGGTGCGATACTGGACGCTACCCCAGCAAAAACAAGTGCGCTACGTCAAAACTAAAGCGATTATCTCGATTAACAAAGCCTTTAATCGAGTAGGCATTAGTATTCCTTACCCGATTCGCACACTTTACTTCTACGATCAGCAACGGTTTAATGATAGTTCTCCATCCCCTGACGGGAATTCAACAACCTCGTGGAAATCCCCATCCTCAACTGTAGACAAGCGAAGGTAGGGTGGCAAGAACCGGGCGGCGGAGGTACGGCACCTGCTAGTAGAAGCGACCCCCAATATGAATTGTGGTGGTTTCCCTCTCCCCCTCCTCCACATAACCCAGTCAGAACGAGAGTGCCCAACGCGTGTACAGATACCTTTTGTTTTACAAACCCTACAATGTCTTGAGTCAGTTTACCGATCAGGAAGCCGATAAAATAGAACGTAGCACACTCAAAGATTACATTCCGGTTCCTTCAGTTTACCCAGTTGGACGCCTTGACCGAGATAGTGAAGGGCTACTGTTGTTGACCAACAACGGACGCTTGCAGCACCGAGTTTCAGATCCGCGCTTTGGTCACCCTCGCACCTACTGGGTACAGGTAGAGCGCATTCCCGATGAAGGGGCTTTGAACCAGTTGCGAAGTGGTGTCGTGATTCAGGATTACCGCACACGACCTGCATTGGTGCATCAATTACCCATGGAACCTCCCCTACCACCTCGTAACCCCCCAATACGCTTTCGCAAGACAGTACCCACTTCCTGGTTAGAAATAACCTTAACGGAAGGGCGGAACCGACAGGTCAGACGGATGACCGCCGCTGTAGGGTTTCCAACGTTGCGACTTGTACGGGTAGCCATCGGTCTATCCCAGGAAAAGCAGGGCGCTCAACTTCGTTTGGATGGTCTCGAACCCGGTCATTGGCGCGACCTTACACCAGCAGAACTGGAATTACTACAGCAGCTTTAACTCCCTAAAGTTCGTTGTAGCTATGATCTTCAAACGCTCAATCTTAAGCTCACAGCCTCATTGCTAAATTCTCAAAGCTGCAACCTTTGATTCTGACGTGGCAAACTAGATGGCAGTTAGCTTATATACCAAAATTTAGAACCTCTGACAGGAAGTGAGGAAGTTCCCTTATGTTAGTTTGTCCCCAGTGTCAGTTTGAAAACCCTAACACCAACAAGTTTTGTCAACGATGTGGAACTTCCCTAACCCATAAAACTTGTTATGAATGTGAAACTCAAGTCCCAGTTAATGCCGAGACTTGCCACAATTGCGGTGCTTTCACAGGAACGGTGTGGAAAGCAATTATATCTAGAGAGCCAGATTCTTTGATCTGTCCAACGAATGATTTAACTGCTTCCGTAGAAACACCTGAGCAAGTAGCCAGTAATATCAACTCGGCAGAGGTTTTACAGAACGAGGTATCCCTAGCGGTCGAAAGCGAACTGTCTCAACCCGAAAATTTCTCATTAACAACACCAGGAGAGGCGTCGGAGTTTTCTCCCTCAAGCGAAGAAGATACCAAAGAGGCAGAGCTTGTGCAAGCATCAGCCCAGGAACCTGTGGAAGAGTCATCCGATGAGGGCATCACACAACCTCTATCCAGCCCATTTCAGTCAAATTTTTCTGAAAGTGTTGCTCAAGGAAGATTGAATCAGCCAGAGGTATCTTTACCAACCTCCACTCCTGTCTATCTAGACTACCAGCAGCGTTACCGAGTGTTAGAACCTCAGAGTCTAGAAAAAAAAGCGGAGGGTATAGAGACACTCTATGGCGTGTCTATTCGAGTTTTAGACTGTCAGCCGTTCCAAAAGTCACCTTTAGAAGCGTTGATGGAACAACGGCAGGGTAGCTTCGAGGCGTTGGAACTCTCTGCACAGCAGCCTTATACTAGTGCCAAAGAAGCGTGGAAAGTACTAGGGATTCCCGCGATCGCACAACCTTATATTGCTCTCAAAGAATTGTACTATCAAACCTTGCCCGCTGTTCATGATGCGTGGCAGCACGATGGAGAAGCCATAGTGCTACTAGAAGACCGCTCTGAGTGGCAGTTGCTGGTTGAATTGTGGGACAGCGAACAGCTATCTACCTTGCAGATTTTGTACTGGCTAGATGAAATGGCAAAACTCTGGGAGGCTCTAGAACCGTGGCACTGTCGGCAGAGTTTATTGGAAACAACCAATTTGCGGGTAGATGAAGACCAAGCGTTGGGTTTAGTACGCTTGTATCCAGATGCCGAAGAACAAGAGCTAACCCTACAGAATTTGGGAGAAACGTGGCAGCAGCTATTTAATCAGTCTCAGCGAACGCAATTTGCCTCCTTAGGAGCGATCTTCCGTCTGATGTGTAATCAGGAAATTAAGACGGTAAGCGAACTGCGATCGCAATTGGAAACCATCGCTCACGAACTCCAAGAACACGAACACCAAGCA
>JBFLZA010000676.1:0-4882 GCA_040756535.1 Cyanobacteriota bacterium | reverse complement strand
TCCCCTTGCCACATGGCTTAAGGCAACGCCTGTAATTGCAGCAACTACAATCCATCCCAACGTTAACCCCACTACCTCACCCAGAAATAAGCCTGTGACAGAGTGTAAAACGGCCCCTACTATCCAACTCAAAGACAGTCCTACAGCCCACGCCACACTATTGGCCAATATCCACCGCCAAGCTCTGTAAATATGGTCGTTGAGCACTAACCCTTGTGCCACGCCAAACAAGGTGCCAACGACAGCTCCATCCATAACTCCATAAATGGCTCTGAGGGGAATAGAGGTGACGCTGGGAGTACTCCACCCCAAGGCACCGAGTCCACTACTACCAATCAAGCACCAACTGATAGTACTTGCCAACACCCACCCCCAAACAGGGGAAAACTGCTGCCTCAGGACACACCATTGTGCTAAACCAATTGCCGCTCCACCTATTGCTCCCTCTATGGCTCTGACTTCGAGACTCTCTCCGACTTCAATCCAATATAAACTCACCAAAAAACCCACAAGGGTGACGAACACCCACTGGAGCCAAAACCCGAATTCAATTTTCATAAGTTATACAAATTGTGATGGTTTACTAGAACTTTTCTCGTTCCCATGCTTGGTGTGGGAATGCATTTGGCAGGTGGGAGCTTCCTATACCCCTCGTTGAGTAGCACTCTTGCAATTTTTTCTATTTATACCCAGTTGCATTCATACGTAGCACATTCATTTTCTGGAGCGTCCGGAGTGTCTGTCTCGACTACTATGTTTGAACGCAACTTCGTATTAGCAGTAGTACTTATCTCTTGAGGCTTTGCTACTTATGCGAGAGGTCTAGTCGGTTACGCGTAGCCGTAACCGACCCTACTCCCGTTAGACAGAGTTCTTCAGCTTCGTTGTCTTGGGTTGAGTAGCAGAAGTAGAAAAAAAGTCTCGAAATGCCGCTCTACGCTGCTTTGGTGACTCGGCAGTGAGATAACTCCAGAGACTCTCCCAGTAGAAGAACGATACACCTTTAAATCCGCGATCGCGAACGGCTTCAACCTGTTGCCGGATTTGTTCAATGCTAACAGGACGCCTCCATAACCCTGATAGGATGCCGATTCCTACAGGAATGCGATCGCGGGCTTTCTGTAGGGCCGGTTGTGACAATTCGGTCAAAAAACGCTGGAAATCATCTCGATACACCTGTACTACTAATTCATCCACCAATCCTCGCTCGACCCAAGTCGGCCAATCTTGGAGATAGTATCGGTAGGCAAAACTCTGAGAGTTAGGAGATACAGAAACCATCGCTTTGGGTTTGACTACCTTAACCTCCTTGTGAATTCGTTGCATGAAATCTGTAAGCTTGTCTGCTCGCCAACGCATCCACTCCGCATTCAATGGATCGTTAGGGGGACGTTTCCCTGAGTGTTCCTTCTGGTACAGTTGGACGGTAAAGGCGTCGTAACCCAACTCCACAGGCATACCAAAGTGGTCATCGAACTGAATTCCCGCGACATCGTACTTTTTCACCACTTCAACAATTAGGTCGAGGATGAACTGTTGCACGTCGGGGTGCAGGGGATTGAGCCAGACAATGTTCTTACTCAGTCTTTGGCGGAGGAACTGTTTTGCTTGTTGAAACAAAGGCGGAACCTGCTGTGTTTCTGAGTTGAGCAAGTCTTGTGCTTCTGGAATTTCCTTAAGGGTTTTATTGTTGTCCTGCTTATTGGTGAGCCAATCGGGGTGACGACTCACTAGTGCAGAATTCTTAGGAGCCATAAAGCCATACTCAAACCAGGGAATAACCCTGAGTTTCCGCTGCTTTCCTTGCTTGACCATTTCAGCGAGAACATCACCTCCTAGTCGCATCCCCCATAACAGAGGCTCTTCAGAGTGGCCCATCACAGTTTTAGCGACAGAACTGGGGTAGAATGTATGCCCCCGATTCCATACGACAGGGTAGATGGTATTGAAATTTAGCTGGGACAACTGTTGCATCGCCCGGTTAATTCCCCCAGGGACAAACAAAACGCCACTCGCCACATTGGTGAGCCAAACGCCCCTTAATTCTGTTGGGACAGGGGAGTTTGGGGGGCTGGCAATCACCTGAGGGGGTGACCTCAAAAGTACAAGAGTTAGGCCTAAACAAAGTAAGTAAATGAACCAAGTTTTAGATTTTCTATTCATGGGATAGCTCATCGTGAGGAAGGGGAAAGGGGAAGGGGGAAGGGGTAAAGGGTAAAGCAATCAAGCCTTTCGCTTTTTTTACCCTCACTCAATCAAGTGCAAAGTCTAGGTGCAACCGCTTACTACTGATGTTTCTGTAACAGGGGTAAGCCTAAAGACGTGCTACGCGATCGCGAAAATATTGACGGTACAAATCAAATCGAGGCGTGACATAATTCCCTCGCATCTGTACTAGACCCATACTGTGTAACTTAAACGCCTGCACAGACGGGAGTTCTACAGGTTCACTCGCGGTCACGACCTTCGCAAAGGCAGCGGCTAAGTCTGGGTGCTGTTGCAGATGCCACAAGTGCCTGCGTAAATGATCGCCGTACAGCCCTGCTTCTGTGGGAGCCGTTTGCAGCAATTCGTTCAGCGTTAGTTGCCCGGTTGCAATGTGATAGAGTGCCACCCTCACTAAATATGGATGTCCCCCTACAATTGACATTAGCTGCTCAACTGAAGTGGCATTCCAATTTAAGCCGTGCCGCTGGGTGAGAGTCTGCACCTGTTCGGGGTTAAATTCCGGCAGTTCAATCGGTAACCCCACATTAAACGGCGATTGATTGATATCGAGTGGGATGTAGACTTCAGTGGAATGCACAACCACAAGTCGCAGTTTTTCCCACAAGTTGCTGTTGCCATACCCCGCTTCTTCATACCAAGCCCGCAGTAAGCCAAAAAAATCATCAGCAATGGTGGGATGTTGAAACACACGATCAACTTCATCCAAGCCTAATACCAGTGGATTATCTGTTTCTAGTAACAGACAATCTTGAAAGTAATCCGTACAGTTATCTTTCCCGCCATAGGTATCCGTCCAATAATCCTTAACTTGATAGGGTAACCCCAGCTTTCGAGTAATCCGGGCACAGAACCACTGTAAAAGTTGATTCAAACTGGTAAAAACTGCTGCATCGGCGTGTTGAAAGCTTAAGGGAACTGTGCGATAACCCTGTTCTTTGGCGTGATACAAAAGCCTCGCCATCAATGAAGTTTTGCCCATCTGTCTGGGTGCTTTAATCCGAATCAAAGCCCCTGGCTGCAAAATTTCTTTGTAACAGAGTGCTTCATAGGGAACTCGCTCTACATAAAACGCAGAAGCAAGGCGCACTTGTCCACTGGGTAACTCAGGTTCTGCAACCGGTAGGGGAGGGGTTGAAGACAGTTCACTATAAATATTCTCGTTGGCGTTCCCCGCAGGAGTTTCAGATGAGTATTGTTCTCCAAAGGGATAGGAGGAGGGTGAGTTTTCCCGTTCAACCTGCAATCCGCTAATAGGCAACTCTGTTTCAACTTCTCCTATCTCCCAATCTTGATGTCCTTTTGCCAAGAGGTTCAGGATTTCTGGGATCAGATGGGAGGTGTCAGGGGGCGAGTGCCATTGTTTTTGCCCGATGCCTTGCAGGTAGCTACGGAGCTCATGATTGAGCGGTTCACTGTAAGGACAATTCACACGAATCGCGAGCACTGCTGGCTGGTCGTTTTTGCGGAAATCGCGCAACTCCTTAGCCCGTCGCAGCTTCTCAATAACCATTTCACTCGCTGCTGCTTGGGGAGATAGCAGGAGTAAAAAGTAGTCACATTGCTGCAATTGCTCATCGATTTGAGCAATCCAGTCTGCTTCTAGAATTGAGCAATTTTCCGGATATAACCCTACAGTTGCCATAAACGGTTGGTATCCAGAATTCCGTAAGGCTTCAGCTAACTGCATGGCAAGTGTTAGATCTGGCTCCTGCACCCAATATGAGATAAAAACTCTCCGGCCTACTCCTAGCTCTGTAGTCTCAAACTCTATCCTCTGGCTGTTGACAATTTCCGCTGATTCTAAAACCTGTTGCTTTAGCGATCGCTCTAGTGCTCCTCTAAACTGTTTTTTAGTAACTTTTTCTCCTAATACACTTGAAAGCTTCTGCCACAAGTTGTAGCCAACGTATTTTTCTACATACTCAGGATTAAGGGGATAAATCTCCTTATAAGTTTGTCCCTGGTAAGAGCCGATAAAAACTTGTCTTTCCAGATCATTGAGATGTTTTCCTGTTTTAGCGTATATTAATTTTTCTACCCAATCTAACGCTTCTTTGGCATCCATATTTTTTATAATAAACCCTGATTTTTACTGACACGACTCAATTTTGATAATCCTATAACAGCTCACTTCCCCTTGTTCTTCAATGATTTTATTAACTCCTTGAAGCGCTGTGATATAAATCACTTTTGGGCGTGATTTACTACTTTTGGATTAGCTCTCTTGCTTAGATTTTCATTGACATCCAGAGATTGAGACGTTTGCTCAAACGTTTGATCGAAAATTTATCCTGAGGCAAGGAAACTGGCAATAGGGAGAGTTCAGATTAACGAGATTTTTGAAAAATTAAATCTATAATCTGAATTTTTATGGTATTTCCTGAGGTTTCCTGAGGTCATTTCATTTTTAAACAAATAGCTCAAGGTAGAGTGAAGTATTATTTCTGAATAATCTAGACAAATTTATGAGATTTTTAGGTTCCCTTATCCTGAAAGATCGCTAAAAATAATAAGATATTCTTTAGCCTTTTGGGCATCACCCCTTCTATCAACTAACCATCAAACCCAGCTAATTTGCCGCTCGTTCAATTATCTTTCTCCTTTCACTCAATTGACTGAAACTTCGTTTCTCCAGGGTAAAGGGGGAAAGGAT
>JBFLZA010000675.1:0-4883 GCA_040756535.1 Cyanobacteriota bacterium | reverse complement strand
GATTTGCGCTTTGAGGGATTCGAGCTGTTCTTGAGCTAACCGTGTTTCTGTGCGGCGTTGCTGTGCTTCATTGGTATAGAGTTGACGCCAGTTAGCAGCACTTTCATAAGCTGAATCGCGATCGCTAATGGTATCTGCCAGTTGCTGCTTCAACTGCTTAATTTCGGTTAACCACTGCGTGACATCGTTGCTCATTGACAACTACTCCTGTTGTTGCTATTCAATACAGCTCTGTATAGAGCGTCTTACCGACCGATTGTTATAAATTGATTGTCCCCATAGTTGGCACAGTATTTTCTAACATACCCTGCTGCCAAAATCAGAACCTATGTTTTCTGCTCGTTTTATCCGTTTCTTTCGCTACCTCAATCTGGTAACCCTAAGAAGAGCTTTCAGTCGTGCCATAAAACGTAGATTAATGGGTCTATCTGCTGAGATGGCATACAACGCCATGTTAGCCTTGTTTCCAGCTATCTTGGCGGTTCTCACAGCACTGGGATTGTTTGAGGACTCGTTACAAGAAACCTTTCGGAACATAGCACGTCAGCTCGGCGAAGTCGCACCCGATCTCGCGGTAGAACTCATTCGTGAGTTTGTTAAGGAGATTAGCCGGACAAAAAGTAGTGGTCTATTTTCTCTTAGCTTTGTACTGGCAATTTGGGTATTTTCTGGAGCGCTAAGTGCCGCAATGGCTGCTCTCGATCAAATTCATAAAGTTCCTCCGGAACAAGCCCGACCGTTCTGGAAAGCCAAGTTGATTTCTTTGGGTCTGACAATTGGCAGTATTGTACTTTTGGTCACTGCCTCTTTTCTAGTATTTATCAGTGGCTGGCTCGTAGAAATAGTAACCCAACAAAGTGGGGTATCCCTGCTGCTAACAATTTGGAGACTATTGAGCTGGCCTTTAGCCTTAGGAATCGTTGCTATAGCCTTTGCTTTTATCTATCGCTTTGGGCCAAGTCGCTGGCGTCACGGAACCCCCCTAATGCCAGGAGCGATGCTGGCAGCCATTTTTTGGGCGATTATCTCAGCACTATTTCGGCTTTATGTTGCCAACTTCGGCAACTATAACAAAGTCTATGGTGCCGTTGGCGCTGTAATTGTCTTACTGCTTTGGCTCCATATGAGTTCTCTAGTCCTTCTATTAGGCGACCAGCTCAACGTTACAGTAGGCGAATCCATGCAACAAGCAAAAATGCAAGATCACTTAACAACAGCCACCAAGGCAAAAAAATGAGAAGCTAGCTATATTGAAAGATTCATAACCTACAATGTCCCAGTTCTCTCCCCAGCCTTCTCGCCTTTCAGCTAATGCCAAGTTATCTACCTTAAGGCGTCTGCGTCGGTTGAGCCACCTGCTTGATAACGCGATCGGCATTCCAGGGACACCTATTCGTTTCGGACTCGATCCGCTCCTGGGTTTGGTGCCTGGAATCGGTGATTTTTTGGGAACTGCCTTTTCAATCTATATCGTACTGGAAGCCGCACGTTGGGGTGTACCCCGCCCTGTTTTAGTAAAAATGGTCTCGAATATCCTTGTGGATACGGTATCCGGTATTGTGCCTGTACTCGGTGATTTGGCTGATGTTACCTGGAAGGCAAATGTTAAAAATATAGCTCTGTTAGAACAACACCTGGAGCTTCCTCCACAACAGAGACAATCAACCAATTGGTGGTTTATTACCTTGCTAGTGGCAGGTTTGCTCTTGGTGGTAATGGCTGTAACAGCTATTGGTTTTATGATCTTGAGGTGGCTGCTAGGAGCAATAAGCAATTTGTAATGGGTATCTCAGCTTTAAACTCACCTCACGGCTTTCTTGTATTGGTGAAGCCGTATGTTTTTAGTCAAATTACAGCAAGAAAAAACTTTCGGGTTCATTACTAAAAATATAGTCATAGTCGAATACTAAAAAATTAAGATGACGAACAATCAAAAATCCTAATGTTGTTATTGTATCTGTAGTAAAAGTAGTCATTACTAGCTGATTGAGCTTTTTATCTCTAATCCTAGGTTTCTTAACGAAATAACTACGTTTTGCAAAAAAAATATTTTCATCCTTGGGAACAATAATTCCATTAATCTTGTGCGTATATTGAATGGGCTTTATATAGGTTGTTATAAAGCTTTCTTGATTTTTCTGCAGCCCATATAGCCGTTCCTGCTGTAACCAACTCATTTTAAAAATCATTTTTATAACCTCAAAGCCTAAAACATAATATAAAATACTACTATTATTCTGGTCTCTAAAATTTGAAAATAAGGGCAAACTCGATTCAAAATTAAATTCAGGATGAGTCCTTAAATCTTGATTTAGATGAATGTGAAACTGCTGAGCGTATTTTTTTAATGTAACTTCGTTCAGTTCTTTCTCTATATGAAACCTTTTGAAGTATTTGATTACTACTTCTTGAGAAACTTGACCAACAACAATTTTTGAAGCTAAGTCATTAGCTGTATTGCTCTTTAAAATTTTTACTTTTGTTTTTCTAGAAACGGCACACATTCAATAACACAAGGAAAATCTAACTGTTTTGAGCAACAATAACTTTATACTCAGTCTCTAGGTTCAAGAGTTATTAATGAAAAATGAGTAACATCCCTCTCTAGGATAACCTTTGATAGCTTTCGAGAGTAAGGTTGAGCAGGCACTAATCTCTTCATCATTAGGTTCAAAAATATTAAGAATTTTTGCGGGGAAATTTTATATTTTTCCCGGTAACTAATTTAGTCCAGCCTTTAATTTTCATTACAACCAGCGACGCTTAGACATAAAAAATAAACCGCATTTTGGCGAATAGTGGCGGCTACAGGAAGCTCAGTCAGCCTGCGTGCATTTCAGAGAAACAGGGGAGCCTAACTGAATCAGACTTAATTCTTTAGATAGAGTATCCGATCGCAACAGAGTTAGGGGTTTATAGTGGGCGGCCCAAGTTCCCCAAAACATCTTGGGTAATAATGATCCAGCTGTTGCTCGTAAAGCATTGGTGAAGTCGGCAGCAAGCGTTAGCTAGCTGCAAGCGCGATCGCTCCAGCGCACAATCAGTCAATATAAACGCACCGATTAAGTGCTCCCCCATATTCTATCCTTCCTCAAGAAGGTCAGTTGGGTTGGAGTTGAACAAAATGTTTCAAACATAATCTGTCAGCTTGAAAACGATCATCCGGCAAGCGTGACACTCCCTAAGCTATCTCGTCCAATTGCCTCATTTCAGCAGAGCATGTGATTGAGGAAATAACGGAGTGGTTTGGCTCCTGTTGGTTCCTGGTAGTCTACAGGTAAAAGAGCCATCAAGCTATTCTGCAATGCCTCTAACACAGCATCCACTTCCTGTCGCTTGGGTCGATTAACTTGAGGAAAACGCAAGGGTTCGCCAAATCGAAGGGTTAATGTCTTACCTAGATAGAGGTCTTGTGTTCCAATCAGCGCCACTGGCACTATCGGCACTCCGGTTCGTATAGCATAGATGGCTGTTCCCCGCTTCAGGGGTAAGTGCAACGTCCCCTCCTTTGATCCCAGACGCCCCTCAGGAAAGAGAATCAGTCCATCTCCACGAGTTAAAATTGCCTGAACAGCGCGGTCTATCTGTCGTAAGGTGTGCAGTTCACCTCCTGACGGGACATCCTGTTCAATCGCGATCGCTAAATCGGCTAGATCATCCCGTCCGGCCTTAGCGCCTGCCATGACAGCCATTTCTTCTTTCCACAAACGTGTTAAGGGAATAATGCCTCCCGACAGTTGCAGGATTTGGCGCTTCCACCAGTGGTTATAGAGGGTACGAGCATCGCCTAGGATGTAGTAATACGGCTGTGCTGGCACTTGGGCTAGCAAGAGAAATGGATCGATATGGTTGAGGTGGTTGGCAGCTAGGATGGCAGGTTCTTTAGGGATGTGTTCTGGATACTCGACCCGCACACGGAACAGAGCATGAATGAGCGATCGCAAAACGCAGTGACGAATCCTACCACTGACTCTAGGTTCAGGGTACTCCTGAGTAATGCTGGCAACTTGTTGGAGCGTGTCCTGAATCGTATCACAGATCGTGCGATCGCGTGCTGCTGCGAGTCCCTCTTCTACTCTTTGAATTGTTGCTGCTGTAAGGGGTGGTAGATGCAAAGATGATGTACTTCTATCCTGCTGATGCATGAATATTAGTAAGATTTTTGTTGATTTTGATGAACTTCGGACATTTTGCCATCGGTGCCGTTTTCATCAACAACGCCACCGGAACGTTATTTGGCTAAATAATCGCTTTGACTCTTAGGAAAATGTAATTTTTGATACCATAGTACTGAGTATAGGGTCTCACTTGTCGGTCTACATTAAAAGTCGCGAAATAGTCATCCTCGGAGCTAAATTCGACCAATTTTAATCTAGGCGGTTACAACGTTAAACATTCTCTGGCTGTAAGCTTCACCCCACTGAAATCCTGGGAATTTAATTCCTAAGTTTGAAGCCCTGAAAAGTTAGGGAGTGATACAGTAGCTTCATTTAACTATTTGAGGGGGTTTGGGGGAGCTATAAGTCCCACGCTGTAATCTATGTTCAGCGTTGGGATACATGGACTCCCTCAAGCCGATTTTATCCGGTCAATCCGATAGAATCGGCAGTGGATAAAGGTCTATAGATTACTAGTTATATGTTAGAATTAGCTAATGACTCTGATCATGAACTACTGCTACCGAATTTATCCCGACGCCAGCCAAGAGCAAACAATGTTGCTTTGGTTAGAAATATCTCGCAATGTGTACAACTATGCTTTGCGGGAAATCAAAGATTGGGTCAATTCGCGTAAATGTAGTTTGGACTATTGTTCGCTGGAGCGAGAATACATCATTCCAGCAGACAAGCCCTTTCCCACCTACTACGCTCAACAAAACGCGC
>JBFLZA010000674.1:0-4894 GCA_040756535.1 Cyanobacteriota bacterium | reverse complement strand
TGGCTGCTAGATAAGCAGATTCTGGATTACGGCGATTGGGCGATTAAAAATAAGCAAGGAAAACCGGGTGCTTGGGCGTTTGAATTTGACAATCGCTTTTATCCGGATGTGGACGATACAGCAGTTGTGGTGATGGCGCTTCATGCGGCACAACTGCCTAATGAGAAGTTAAAACAAGCTGCGATCGCTCGTGCTGTAAATTGGATTGCCTCCATGCAGTGTCAAGAGGGCGGTTGGGGAGCGTTTGATGTTGACAACAATCAAGACTGGCTCAATGCTATCCCCTATGGCGACCTCAAAGCGATGATTGACCCCAATACGGCGGATGTCACAGCACGAGTTTTAGAAATGCTGGGTTTGGGTAACTTGTCAATGGAGCAAGGCAGGAAAGAAAAAGCGATCGCGTATCTCTTGCGGGAACAAGAACCCGATGGTTCCTGGTTTGGTCGCTGGGGCGTCAATTATATCTATGGAACCAGTGGTGCCCTTTCTGCTCTAGCGCTTGTCGCCCCTCAAACCCACCGTCGCAGTATTGAGCGAGGTGCCAATTGGCTCGTGAGATGCCAAAATCCTGATGGAGGTTGGGGTGAAACGTGCCGCAGCTATGATGATCCAAACCTCAAAGGGAAAGGCAAGAGTACAGCCTCCCAAACCGCTTGGGCTTTGATTGGTCTAATAGAAGCAGGTGAAGCAACGGGCAACTTCGCTAGCGAAGCGATCTCACGGGGTGTCAACTACCTCATAACCACTCAGCAACCCGATGGCACTTGGAACGAATCAGAATTTACGGGTACTGGCTTTCCGGGTCATTTTTATCTGAAATACCACCTCTATCAACACTATTTCCCGCTAATTGCCCTAGGTCGCCATCAAGCTGTGTTGCGTCGGTTGTAATCAGCTTAGTGTTCGCAGTTCCCTATTCTTATCACTTGTTTGGGCAGTAACTAAGCTGCTGTTGTCACACTTTTCTAGGGCGCTGAGAGCAGTTTTTCATGACCATTGCCAACTAACGAGCTTGCTGGCAGCTTGTATAGCAGTCGCCAAGGCGACTCTTGACTCTCGCCAAATCCTGAAACCAAGGCCCGTCAATATACATCCCTTCTGCCTTGGAGCCCTCTGCCTTTTGCTATATGCGCTGCCAGGGTCAATTTTTTCTCTAATCCAATGACTACCTATCCTATAGAACTGATTCAGGCTTGCAGCAAAAGTGTTACGACCTGGAGCGTCAGCTTGGAGTCTTCCGTTGTGTTCCAAAAAGGGTTGAACTCCTCCCTAATACAACTTAGCTGTGAAACAACTTGTCTTACTCCCAAAATTGTTGTATAAATCAACGGCATAATTCCTAATTCTTTTTGGGAGATAAAGTCAATCGCCCAAGAGGATGGTTTTACCATTCAATATTTTTTGTATGACCTGTAACTTTAAACACTATGAGCAACAGTCGGATACAAAAGTAATAAGAATAAACCTAACAAATCAACCTGCAATTATCTTTTTTTTGTAATTCTTGAAGCAGGGAAATAAAACTAAACTGTTGAGCTTAAAAAGCAGCCTTTATTTCAAGTATGATGGATATTTTAGCAATATTTGCTCAGCAGGATAAATCTAATCTTAATCTGGGAGATTACTATATGTTGCGATAATGCAATTGACAAAAAAAGATATGTTGGATTGTCAATCGGTGTAAGAATTAATCAGAGGAGTGCAACAAATGGCTCTACTTAAAGATGCCTTAGAAGTTCTAGCAGAAACGAGTCGGACTTTTCACATCCCAATTAGTCGTTTACCCTTGGGACTGCAAGAAGCTGTCACATCAGCTTACTTGTGTATGCGTGCAATTGATGAAATTGAAGATCATCCGGTTCTGGATAATCCCACTAAGGCGAAACTGTTGCGACTGATGAGCCTAAAATTGCAAGCTGCTGCTGAAAATTTTGCGATCGCTGACTTCTCTGATGGATTCAGTTTACACCGGGAGCTACTACCAGAAGTCACTATCCGTATGAGTGAATGGGCGTTACTCGCACCTGAAGACATTGCCTTTCGGATTTGGGATACGACAGCAGCCATGGCAGATCGGATGGCGTACTGGGCTGACAACAATTGGACTATTCAAACGGAATCGGATTTAGATCGCTATACTTTTAGCGTTGCAGGTGCGATCGGACTATTACTCTCCGATTTGTGGGCTTGGTACGATGGAACACAGACAAATCGTACTCATGCAGTTGGGTTTGGGCGGGGGTTACAAGCAGTCAACATTCTCCGCAACCACACTGAAGATTTGACGCGTGGAGTGGACTTTTTTCCAGAGGGTTGGAGCAATGAACATATGCAAACGTATGCTCGTCGCAATCTTGCACTGGCCGATGCTTACACCAACGCGCTGCCAGAAGGCCCAGCTCTAGATTTTTGCCAAATTCCCCTACTATTGGCTCACGGCACCCTAGATGCACTCAGTCACGGCAGAGAAAAGCTGACGCGCATTGAAGTGCTTGCTCTCCTTGAACAGGTGAGTAACCGTGAACAAGCCATTGGGTAGACTTGCAAGGCATCAGTTGGGCTGACGTATTAACGTTAGCCCTGAGGCTATATTAGTGTAGGCAAGCAATTTGAGTTCAAGATTCGCTCTCTCTATTTGTGCCAATCTTGTCATACTCCACCCTACCGTAATCTAGTTTGATGATGCGGTCTGCTAAGTGAAAATAGCGGTCATCATGACTGATGACTAACACGACTTTTCCCCTGTCTCTCAGCTTGGAGAGAAACTGTGTGTAAAAGATTTCCTTGAATGGGGGGTCTTGGTCTGCTGCCCACTCATCAAATAGATAAATCGGTCGATCTTCTAAGTAAGCTGTCAGTAGTGCTAGTCGTTTCTGCTGGCCCTGGGAAAGGGCAGTGGTTGAAAGTCTGCCCTGTTCAACATTAACTTTGCGATCGAGCTGGAGTTGCTTGAGGTATTCTCTAGCTTGGGTATCTAAATCTGTCTGCTCAAACCCCAGAAGTCGCTCAAATAGATAAAAGTCAGAAAAAACAACAGAAAAGTGCTGGCGATACCACTGTCGGTTTTGTTGATTGATGGGTTGTCCATCTAACCTGATTTCTCCAGTTTCCGGCATATAGAGTCCGGTAATGAGTTTTGCCAGGGTCGATTTACCACTGCCATTGCCGCCAATGATGAACACGAGTTCTCCAGGTTGCAGCGCCAGGTTAATGGGACCGACAGTAAAGTTGATGTCTTCTTGCTTTCTACGATAAGTATGGGTTACGCCCTTGAGTTCTAAACGATGCCAGGACGAAAGGATTTTAGGTGGAACCCTCTCTACTTCGGTGGAACTGCTAAGCGAGAAACCGAGTGCCTCAATTTTTTGTAAAGCGACGTTGGCTTTACCAATCAGGGGAAGCTTGCTGACAATGTTATCTAAGGGGCCGATTAAATAGGTGAACGTTAAGACATAGCCGGACAGGGTTTGCAGATTGATCACCATTAGGTTCGGCAGCACGAAGAGTACTAAGCCGATGGCAAAGAAAAAGATGAGTTTACCCCAACTATCTGTAGTGGCGAATAACGTCAGACCTTGGGTATTATGACGGCGGAAGTTAGCGGCTGAGGGTTGCAAATCTTCGTTGAGGAAGTCTTGACGGCGTTGATAGTTGAGTTTGAGTTCTTTGACTCCTGTAGTAATCGTGCGGAAGTGGTTAAACAGTTGGTCTTGTTCCTCACGAGCAAGAGCTAGTAGTTGTCTCCCTCGTTTCAGGAGTGTCCCGCAACTACCCATCGCGATCGCAGACAACACTACCACAATGAGAAAGACTTTCCAAGAAAGCCAGGTGATGTAGAGCAAGGCTCCTGCGACAATGGCAATGTTAATGCAGAAGAACGGAACGACATAAACCGCGTTAGAAATGGCTTGTACATCTTCTGTAAGGGTTGCCAATAGTCGGGAGAAACCTAACCTTTCCAGGTGACTTAACTCGGTGGCGAGAATCTGGCGACTCAGACGCATCTGGAGCTGGAATATGGCATTTTGGGAGAGGCGAATCAGCATCACCCTTGCTAAGATACTGCTCAGCAGGGCAACCAATGCCAATCCTGCAAATCCCCAAGCAATAGCGTTTGAAGCCCCCGTCTCGCCGCTTCCTACAGCATGACTAATCAGTGCAATCAAGCCCGCACTGCTGCCCCCACTCAAGAATCCGGTGATAATTGCGATCGCCACCATTCTCCAAGACGAACGCAGGAGAAAGTAAATTAAGTTCATGAAACTATTAATTTTGTAATAGAAAACAATTATCAATGGTCACTCAGCCAAGAACAATGGGCAACGACCCTTGATAATGGATAACTGATCAAGTCGTATGCAACTTTTAAAGTTAGAATTGTTCCCCCTTGTTAAGAGGGGCTAAGGGGAATCTACAAATCTGATACTCCTCGGAAGCTCCCCCCAACCCCCCTTGAAAAAGGGGGCTAATAAAAAGTTGCACATTGCGTCAATAAGTAACAGGAGTAGCTAATGGAACAGGTACAGGAACCAGAAAAGAAGCAGTTACCCAGTTTTTCAATTGTGTTAGAAACAGAAAACTTGGCTAATGCTGACCTTAACGGTCTGTCTCACTCTTTAGCATCACTCGCGAGTCAAGATTTTTCCCCTACAAATGCCAATGAGGTGTGGCTGATTGATAGCGGCGATACTCCTGTCAACCTGCTAGAGCAACTTTGTGAACAATATCCTTGGATTAAAGTTCATCGAGTTCCATTGGGAACGGGTTACTACAAAGCCAAAATGCTCGGCGCTGACTTATCTACAGGGGAAATAGTGGTTTACTTTGACTCAGATTGTAGGTATGAACCTAACTGGTTGAGGAACATCCTTACTCCCTTCATGCAGGATAA
>JBFLZA010000673.1:0-4899 GCA_040756535.1 Cyanobacteriota bacterium | reverse complement strand
ATACCGCCCAACAAGACGCCTCTTCCTCCTTGTTGGCGCTCTAGGTATCTTGCCCCAAATTGCACAGCAAGACGACCCGCAATAATGCTCATGGGAGTGAGTAGGGGCAGTCTCCCATCGGGAAGTTCGACGGTTTCATATGCGATCGCTGTCACGCCACAATCAATCAGATGCTCTGTTAAAGTGCGATCGGCTGCCAAGTGCAAGTAAGTAAACAGCAGTTGCCCTTTTTGGAGATACTGATACTCTGGCTTGAGGGGTTCTTTTACCTTGACAACGAGTTCCTGATTCCAAGCCTCGGCTGGCTTGGAGACAATTTTTGCTCCCGCCTGTTCGTAGTCTTCATCTGTGAAGCCAGCACCGACACCTGCACCTTCTTCAACAAATACCTTATGACCTGCTTCACACAAAACTCGAACACTACTGGGGCTTAACCCTACACGAAATTCCTGATCTTTAGTTTCTTTTGGAACACCGATTTCCATTTTTTTACCTCAAGTAACCACCGATGCATTTCCTGACGGAATCAGGCAACGGTGAAGTAATGTTGACGCGCTAGTAGGAGTGATTGATTTGAGCAGTCTTAAAACACTGCTTCTCTAGTGAAAGGCTGGGATAAGACTGTTATCCTCTGGTAAGAGGCCTCAATTACCAGTATGACGGCTAATTTTGCCAGATGCATTGACATCCTTCCGCTTCTATGGGCACGAGAGGATTCTCTCCCCAACGAGCAGGCGTTTTCCATGTCACTATCCTTCGGGTGCAGATGAGAGTGTTTTTTCTCAATTTCCCAATTTAGACTTGACAATGGTGTCTAATTGAAGAAGGATTACAATTGTTAAAGGAATGTAACTTATAAGCGAGCTTAAAGTCTCAAAACAATGACACAGCCCAAGCCTACTACTACACCTCAGCTAGAAGAACCCAAGTTTGGTTTCAACGAATACGCAGAGCGCCTAAATGGTCGGGCTGCTATGATTGGTTTTCTGTTAACGTTGCTCATTGAGTACTCTACTGGTCAAGGGCTGTTAACTTGGCTGGGCTTAAAATAGAGTGAAGCTGCAACTCTGGCTGACTGGAAACTTCCACTGACTTTTCTCCGTCTCGTCAAGTTTGAATAGGTCAGCGGAAAAGTCGAAAATCTATTGCTAGGTGTATGTAAATAATTCATCAGGCTAGCTGAGCCAATCAATAGTAGGCTCGGCTCTGATGAAGCAACAGACAATAAACAAGGTAAGTACTTTAGCTCCTGCTCGTTGTTTGAGTCCTGATGAGATAACCTGGAAATAGATTAAATACTTAAGTGGAATAGAGTAAGTAGCAAGCCGTGATGAATGCTTTATGGACTCGAGTTTTAAGGTCAGCTTATCGTAAAGAGCCAATTTCTAGCTTTATCGTTATTGTCGGAGCTGTAGATGCTGTAATCGGCGGTGTCGGTGAGCGGTGGTCACTGCTTACTTTTGGACTGACGATGGTCGTATTAGCCGTAGCAGTCCGCTGGTGGCAAGCGCAGCGTCAGGAAACTGAGCTCGCAGATCAACCTGTTACCCATTATCTTCCGCCTAGTTCGTCGCGACCTGCCTTACCTATGCTCAATGCGACCAGGCGTCAACCTCCCCGCTAAGATCTTGGCAGATTTTTGCTGCTCGATTAGCCTAATTGGGCTAACGCTTCACGCTCACCATAATTCTCCCCACGCATAATGGGCAACTCTGCTCTCGATAGTGAAACAAGGCACAATCGCGTTCCTAATCGGCTTAAGATTGGTGACGTGGCTAGACTTACCGGAATGCCGGTGAAAACGATTCGCTACTATGATGAAATTGGTCTTCTTGAACCCACAACGAATCGTTCTGAATCGGGCTACCGTCTTTTCAACAGCCAAGTGATCAATCGCTTAGCATTTATTAAACGATCGCAATCGTTGGGACTCAGCCTCAGTGAGATTCACGAAATCTTAGAAGTCCACGACTCTGGTCAGTTGCCCTGTGGTGCCGTGAAGCAGCATTTACTGCTTAAAGTTAAAGCAATTACCGAGCAGATTGAAGCATTAGAAATTCTCAAGTCGGAACTCGTGGGCTTACTGTCGGGTTGGCAAGAACAACCTGAGCGTCATCACATTGCTCAGACTATCTGCCCAAACATTCAACCTGTTAGAAGTGAGTAGAAAGGTTACCTGGGGACAAGCTAGAGCAGTAAGCGTTTTAAGCTTTGGGTAAGGAAAAACGAGAAACGAGGAAGTTATCCTCTCAACAGAGGAAGATATAGAAGTTCCTTGCCGAACAACGACGCATTTTTCGGCCTAAGGTTGTCTAATTTTCCTACGGATAAGGATAAATTCTACAGAGCTTGAGAAGAGGCGCAGGGGCAAGAACTCGCCTCCCTATGCAGCACACGCATCGCAGCCGCTCTAATACCTAGTTGCGTTCTATCGTACTACTTGCGAAAGCAGGGGAGCAGGGGAGAGTAATTCCTTTGAATGCAACTAGGTATAAAACACCGGCTGTTCAGGAATTTTGTGATAAATGTCATTTCACTACAAACTCGTGCAAGTCTTTACTCTGGCATTGTTAAAGACTTAATAAAGTTTGCAGGGAATTGTTGCTGATGTCAGCAGAGTGCAATACTATGCACATAGGTAATACATGTCATACAATTGTATGACGGGTAGAAAGATCGACAGAATGAAAGTGAAAGGCTGACAAGACAGCCTTCCGGCTTCCGGTGTATTACCGAGTAAGCATAACAGGGTTATCTACGTTTTCAGTTTTAAATTAATAGGTCTTCAATTCTTTTCAGGATTGGAGACGTAAATGCAGCTTTGCCTGGGTTTCTAGTGAAAGTATTGACCGAATGGCAAGAAATTGCATTATCTCTAGTTTCCTATTGACTTCGGCAATTGTGTACTAACTTTGTGGAGTGTTATCTGAGATGGGGTTGAAGTGGTGGTATAGCAGATTCTCGGAAAGCCTATTCCTACTTCTTCAAAGAAGTTAGCTCTAAAACAAATGAAGAATACTATAGCTATGCTCCTGATTTCTTTTTTCTGCGGATAAGCTTCCTGGACAACCCTACGCGTTAGTACTTATTATTTCGCAAATGGAGTAAAGCCATAAAGGTCACTCGTATCAGGTGGCAAAACAAAAATGAAAAGATGTAAGTGGCTCTACTGGATAAAAGCTAACAAACTATGATGTTCTAAAAAAGAGTACTAATACCAAACAACTGAAATCCTATAAATAGCTGATTGAAAATATCTTTAACAACCAGTCTTTTTTAGGACTATACGGATAATCAATCAAAAGTAATAAAAAATAAAATTTGTCGAGAGTCAGAATTATCGCTAGTAATTGGGGAGGAATTGAAATGTTTCAAATAAACCAAGAATATATGGCGGAACAAGTGTTTATCCCCAAAATGGATTTTAGAATTCTTCAAATGCTACAGAATAATCATGAAATAGAAAAAAAAGAAGATCATAAAATCTTGTCTTCTCTTACTTTTGAAGTAGATAATCTTTTTTTTAGTTTACGTAAAGCCGATCAAATCATTCGTCGAGAACTTAGTCTCCTCAGTAATAATAAGCACCAATCCTTAAAGAAGTCTTTGATTTCTCCTATTAACGAAGAAAAATTAAAGCAAATTATTGAAAATATTCCCATCCACAAACTTTTGGTGGATGAATATATAGTGTATATGCTTGAAAATCAAGACAACAGTATATTTAAACTTATCCGGGAATATAATGAATATCTCGACAAAAGAAAAAATGAAATCTTAAAGGGAGATTTTCAAGATTTAATAAGTATAGATGAGAAATTAGTATATTATATTCGTCATATAGGAGCAATGGCTTATCACTTAAATATCCATTTAAATTTGTTAACAGTTTTGTTAAAAAATGCAGCTTTAGGTGTAGTAAATCAACCGAGTGCTATTAAAGAAATTCAGGATGTTGTGACTGAGTATGTTGTTAAGGAGTGGGGGAAACAGGAACAGAGTGTCAGATTTCTAGAAGTAACTATTGATGGGTATTACTCTATTGTGACTTGGGTAATGGACGATCTTAGAGGAGACGCTATTCTTCATTGCCGTGGAGGCTATTGGAAAATTATCAATATAAGGGCGGAGGTGTTCGGGATTAAAGAGGTTGAAAATGCTGATGTACCTCTGGAAGTCGCTCAGCGAATGGTTAAATTACACCAGCAAAAGCTTGGATATTAGCCTGCTTCTATCTTCAAATTTACCTCCTCAAATTTAAAAAGATGTTAAACAGGCTGGGAATTAATTCTCAGCCTGTTTCATTTTCTCTAATTGCGGTACAGTGCAGCTCAATCAGCTTTATCGATATGCCGATCGCAACTACTCCCTACTAAAACTGACAGAACTTGCGATCGCGATCAGATATTGGCTCTTGCCAAGAATAAGCAAAATGGCTAACTGCATTGATCTGCGGCACCTCTCGACGCAGTGCCTGCATCTGCGCTTCCAAAGACGGGCGATTGCTGACCGATTTGCCCCACACTCCTGCAAGGGCTGGCATTACTAAAGTACCAGGAGCTGTCCGATTCACAACACGTTTGACCAAATCGTCAATACACCTCGTGGTACCACAGACCCCGTAAGACATGGGATGCCACTCCAGAGAACTGGGAAATCGATCCCAGGGTTGCAGTCGAGAATCATACCCAACTTGACCAACAGATTGATTGGCATCTGGGAAAAAGACCGCTCCCGCTTGTATCCCTGCACGCTTGGCAGGAAGGGTTGCTAAAGCTAAAAAGTCCAAGATACCTTGAGCGGCATGAGCAACACTCAAGTGCCAGAGTTGCCATTGCATAGATGCTAATGTGTCTGTCTGTGAAGGATTGCGGCCCTGCCAGAGGGGAGTTTCCTCCT
>JBFLZA010000672.1:0-4901 GCA_040756535.1 Cyanobacteriota bacterium | reverse complement strand
AGGAGAGTATACCGCTACAATCCCAAGTCACTCAACTAGACACGCAATTGGCAAGCGTCAATCAAGAACGTGAGCAACTACACGCTCTACTCACCCAACTGCAATCTCAGTTAGAGAACACTAGCCAAGAGTGTACACAACTTCATTCACAACTTCCGCAGATCCAAACTCAGCTAGAGACGATTAACCAAGAGCGCGATTACCTGAACAGCCAGCTTGCGGAACAGCACACTCAACTGCAAACGATTGCTCAAGAGCGTGAGCAACACTACTCTCAACTGTCCCAACTGAGGGAGCAAATTGCGATCGCTCAAGAAGAAGGGACACCGCTGCAATCGGAACTATCAGAGCTACAAAACCACTTTGTGAGTATGCAGCAGGAGCGTACCCAAACCCACTCCCAACTCTCCCAGCTGCAACATCAAGTTGAGCAAACTCACCAAGAGCGGGAGTACCTACAGTTCCAACTCCAAGAACTACAAAACCAACAGGGAACCAATACGGACGAGAGCGAGCAACTGTATTCTCAACTGTCCCAACTGCGGGAGCAAATTGCGATCGCTCAAGAAGAGGGTACACCCCTGCAATCGGAGGTATCAGAGCTACAAAACCACTTCTTGAGTATGCAGCAGGAGCGTACTCAACTTTACACTCAACTCTCCCAACTGCAACATCAATTTGAGCAG
This sequence comes from Cyanobacteriota bacterium, assembly GCA_040756535.1. Lineage (GTDB taxonomy): Bacteria > Cyanobacteriota > Cyanobacteriia > Cyanobacteriales > Coleofasciculaceae > JBFLZA01. The sequence continues at coordinate 4,215 of JBFLZA010000672.1, read as the reverse complement.
ACTTACCAAGAGCGGGAGTATCTACACTTCCAACTCCAAGAACTGCAAAACCAAGATGAAATTAATACTCGTGAGAGCGAACAACTGCACACTCAACTCTCACAACTCAAACACCAAATCGTCAACGTTGAGCAGGAGCGTGGGCCAGTTCAGTCGGAGCTATCGGAATTACAACTCCACTTTTTGAGTATGCAGCAAGAGCGTACCCAAATGCACTCCCAACTCTCACAGCTAAAACATCAATGGGAACAGAGCAATCAAGAAGGGGAGTACCTACAGTTCCAACTTCAAGAACTGCAAAGTCAATACAAAACCAACAATCAAGCGTGTGAGCAACTTCATTCTCAACTCTCACAACTCAAAAACCAAGTTGCCAGCGCCCAGCAGGATTGTACACCCCTCCAGTCTGAGTTGTCGGCACTGCAAAATCAATTCTTGAGTGTGCAGGAGGAGCGTACCCAACTCCATTCCCAACTTTCACAGCTACAAAACCAAGTGGCAACACTGACTCAGGAACGCGATCGCTTGGATTCCCAACCGTCTCAACCGCCTCATCAGCTAGAGACTTCAACTCAAAAACCTACACTTCCCAAATCTCAACCCTCCCAAGCGCCACAACCTGCTCCAGCAGTTCCGAGAAATGACGGTTGGGTTGTCGATCCCCAAGGACAAAGCCACTACCGTACCATTCGTGAAGCCATCCGCAACGCTCAACCGAGCGATCGCATTTTCGTGCGTCCGGGACTATACCGGGAAAGCCTAATCATCGACAAACCGCTAGAACTCATCGGTGATGGAGCAGTAGAAGACATCATCATTGAAAGTGCCGACTCGAATTGCCTGCGGATGCAAGCTGATCAGGCTTTGGTACGTGGCTTAACGTTCAGTGAGACGGGAAGACACTACGCCGTCGATATTTCTCAAGGACAATTGGTGATAGAAGAGTGCAACATCACCGCCAACTCCAACTATAGTGTAGTTGCCATTGGCGGCACTACAGCTAATCCCATCATCCGACGCTGCCAAATTTATGCCGGGAAATGGAATGGCATCTGGGTTTCCAATAATGCCAGAGGTACTGTTGAGGATTGTGATATTTTTAACAACGGCAGTTCCGGAATTGGTGTTGGGCAAGGAGCCAAGTTAATGGTTCGGCGGTGTCGCATCAATCAAAATGGAGGGAAAGCGATCGCTGTTTACAACAAAGGTGAAGCCACTGTCGAAGACTGCGATTTGACCGGTAACGCGGGCGGTGCGTGGGATATTGCCCCAGAAGGCTTTGTACGCAGTAACCGCAATCAAGAGGATGAGACTTGAACCGACACAAGCATAAATTTCTCTTCCCCTTTCCCCTTTCCCCCTTCTCCCTTTCCCCCTTCCCCTTTCCCCTAAAAGGGGGGTGAGGGGTGGGAGGACTCTCTACATTTGATATATATTTGTGTAAGAGTAAATGCGATCGCTAACTTTTTGAGGAGAACTCATTAAGCGATCGCATTTTTTGCTTTCTGCTATGATACAGGCTTGATTTGTCAACCCCTCTGCTGGCAACGATTTCTTCCAGGATAAGCCTGAAATTAACAAGAACTTTTCTGGCTACAGGTATCACTTCATAGCCAGGACAAACGGATGAGGCACTGAATAATATATGACCAAAGAACTTTTTGACCAACAGCTAGCGCTGTCTCTCCAACGTTTAGAAGCGCTGTGGCGACAGGTAGACGAACTACCCAAATCGCCGGAAAAGCTGTGGCAACAAGCAGACGAATTTCATACCCAGCAGCCAGACTACCTAACACAGAGTTTGGAAGAACTGTCGCTGTCTCTGCAAGAGTTGCAAATCGCCGCCGAGGAATTGCGCCAACAAAATGAAGCGCTAGTTGAAAGCCGTAAGGCTGTTGAGCAGCAGCGCCAACATTATCAGGAACTATTTGAATATGCCCCAGATGGCTACTTAGTCACTGATCAGGAGGCATCAGTTCTAGAAGTTAACCAAACCGCAGCGCAGATGCTCAATGTTTCCTCAGAGCGTCTGATTGGTAAACCTTTAGTGGTTTTTGTTACTCCTGAGCAGCGTCGGGACTTCTACTCTCAACTGCGTCAGTTCCAAAAGGGCGAGTCAATCAAAAATTGGCAAATCCAGCTTCAGCGTTGGCGTGGTGCTTCCTTGAGGGCATCTTTTACTGTAGCACCGATCAAAAATCCCCAAAATCAAGTGGTGGGGTTACGCTGGCAGTTACAAGATTTGACAACTCCAAATATGGAGTCACCCTATATGCAAAGCGTTAACGGGACAGCACCGCAGGAACACCGCCTGTTCCGTTCTATGTTTGAGAATTCGGCACTGGGGATAGCGCTTGTAGATTACCAAGGGCGCTTGATCAAGAGTAACCAAACGCTTACCTCAATGCTGGGTTATACCGGTGAAGAACTGTACCAAGTTTTTCCCATGTTGCTGAACTTAGATAAGCCAGGGATGGAAACAGCGCTGTTTCATCAACTGATAGCAGGACGACGCTGCACCTACCAAGTCGAAAAGCACTTCCACAATCCTAATGTGTCGATGCAGTGGGGACGCCTGACTTTTTCACGGGTAATCCCCAAGGGGGATGCACCTGCTTTTGTCACTTGTACACTGGAGGATATTACAGAACTCCATCAGCTAAAAGCGTCGCAGCAGCAGACGATTGAAAAACGGCAAGCGATCGCACAGCAGCAGACAAGCAAACACTTAGAAGTGACGCCACTAGAGGAGAAAAACGGTTCAGCTCACCTAGTTGAGGCACCCAATCAGCAACTGACGCCCGTACTCGAACAGCTAGGGAAAATTCTCAATGATATTCTCTCTAGTACGTCTGAACTGTTCTTTGTTTGCGATCGCACCGGAAAATACATCTACGTCAACCGGGCAGCAGCACAAACATTAGGTTGGACTCAAAGTGATTTCATTAGCAAAACATGGCAGCAGCTAGATTTGCCTGTCGAGGTGAGGGAACGCTTGGCTGCTCAACAGTCTCTCGTATTCGCCACCGGACAACCGATAACGGATGAAGCCAGTTTCCCGACTGTCGATGGTATCCGAGATTATGAATACACCATGAGTCCTATCAGTGATATTCACAACAAATCAGAGGCGGTAGTTGTCACTGTTCGCGATATTACTGAGCAAAAGCAAGCCACCGCCGCTACCAGTGAAGCCCTCGCCAAAGAAGAAGAACTGAGTACCCTCAAATCCCACTTTTCTTACTTCGTCTCAGTGGCAGTGCGGGAACTACGCATCCCCCTCAACAACATTTTTGCTTGTACTAAATTACTCGAAAGCAACATTGGGCCAGAGACGGATGACAAGCAACTCAATTATCTTCAGCTAATTCAAGTCAACGTTAAACGGATTAATCAGCTCTTAAACAACCTGCTGTTAGTGAAGAAGGTTGAAGCTAAAGAATTAAGTTTAAATCCCTCTGTGCTCGATTTAACCGAATTCTGCCGTGAACTGATGGAAGAGTTACAGCAAGGGGTAGGGTTTCAGCACAAAATCACCTTTAGCAGTGAATGCGAAACCGCAGACGCCTGTATGGATAAAAAACTGCTATGGCACCTGCTGAACAATTTAGTGTTCAATGCGGTTAAGACTTCTCCAGAAGGCAGCGAAATCAGCGTTAACCTCGCTTGCCAGGAGGAGAAAGCCGTTTTTCGCGTCCAAGATGCCGGAACCGATATTTCTCCAGGCGATCGCGAACTCCTATCCCAGACATCCCATCCAGGAAATACGATCAGCCCCATTCCTGGAAGCAGCTTGGGACTGTTAATTGTTAAGCAGTGTGTAGACTTCCAGGGAGGTGAGATTGTGGTAGATAGCGAACAGGACGTTGGTACAACCTTTACTGTCTCGCTGCCTCTGCATCAGTGATTGGGGTAATGGGTAATGGGGGAAAAGCTCTACCAATTACCCATTTCCAAAAAATTGATACCAACCGTCAAATTTTTGCTATTATAGGAAATGCGGCTTAAGCGGACGTGGCGGAATTGGCAGACGCGCTAGATTTAGGTTCTAGTACCGTAAGGTGTGAAGGTTCAAGTCCTTTCGTCCGCATCTCAGAATAGATAAGGGTTTCAGCTTATAAGTTAGCTGGAATCCTTAATTTATTTTTGGCTATATCTTGTCTTTTGGCTATCAACTGGTAATTAACCTTAAGAGGATAGTAGAAACTATACTCT
>JBFLZA010000671.1:0-4905 GCA_040756535.1 Cyanobacteriota bacterium | reverse complement strand
TTACAAGTCAAACCAAAAAAGAAGAAAGGACTAATCCATATTACCGGAAGATATCCAGCGGTTTCACCATGCACCATGCTGCAATGGCGACTTCAGCGGCTCCGACTTATTTCAAACCTTATAAGGTTGAGGCTTCAAAAGAACACGAAACCCAAGGCAGAGGTTTTTATGCCTTGGTCGATGGTGGAGTTTTTGCCAATAATCCGACTTCACTGGCACTGATGGAAGCCATCATTGATTCTAAAAAAACTCCCAACCCACTCAGGCTAGAAGACATACTAGTAGTATCGTTGGGCACTGGTTCACTTACTCGCAGATATGATTACGAGAGAGCTGCGAATTGGGGATTAGTGGGATGGGTAGAACCGTTGCTGAATATCACGCTTGACGGTTCTAGTGAATCCGTCGCTGTTCAACTAGAACAACTACTGCCCAGAGCTCAGGATAGACCTCCTCAGTACTATCGCTTCCAAGCCTTGTTAGATGCAGGCAAAGGTTTGGATGATATGGATAACGCACAGCAACAAAATATTAAAAACCTAGAGAAACTTGCTGATGAAATCATTGCAGAGAACGACAATCATTTGAATGAGCTATGTGAGCTACTTGTGAGCTGATAGGAGCTGATTAAGCAACATCTTCAGAATAGATAGAGCGTATGCCGAATTAGTCTACTCTCTTAAATTATAGTGGTTCTCGTTTGCATAGAATACAGTAAGGGCACGGACTTTGTCCGTGCCCCTACAAATAACGTGTATTTCACTTAATTGAGAACTGCCATAGTTAACCAAAAGGAAGATAAACACTACCTAGAAGCATTCAAGATGTCTAACAACCGACTCATCACTCTTTTAACCGACTTTGGATTGAAGGATGTGTATGTGGGTGTAATGAAAGGCATCATTGCTCAAATTAACCCTCAGTTGACTGTTGTAGATCTAACTCATCAAATTCCTCCCCAAAATATTGCTGCCGCAAGGTTTAACCTGATCAATGCTTACCCCTATTTCCCAACGGGGACAGTGCATATTGCTGTAGTCGATCCAGGGGTGGGGAGTCATCGCAGAGGAATCGCCCTTCAACTCGATGAGAGTTTCTTGGTTGGGCCGGATAATGGGTTGTTCAGTGGTGTTTTGAATCAAACCCAAGTGGCAGCAGCGGTTGAATTGACCAATCCGGAATACTGGCGGACGCCAACTCCTAGCACTACATTCCACGGGCGAGATATCTTTGCACCAGTGGGTGCCCATCTTGCTAGTGGTGTTGCGATCGCACAATTGGGAAAAAGCATTGATCCAAACACTTTAGTACAGTTAGCGCTTCCCGAACCCACCCTCACGACTTCTGGGATCGCGGGTTGCATTCAATATATTGACCACTTCGGCAACTTAGTGACTAATATTCCTGGAACTGAGGTTCAGGGAAAAATTTGGTCAGTTGCAATAGGCGATCGCACAATTACGAGTAGTCAAACTTATAGCGATCGCCCCCTTGGCGAAGCCGTTGCCCTGATTGGTTCTCACGGTTGGGTGGAAATTGCCGTGAACGGCGGGAGTGCTCAGCAAGCATTACAAATAGATTGGGCATTACCCATAGAAGTAGTGGTGAGCCTTCCCAGGAAAGGTTAAAGTTGAAGAAACATCACAATCGATGTTAAAACCTAGACAAGATTCAGGTGTTGTAGTAACTGGGCCTTAAAGTATTAAGTATTTAGACGTGAGGATGGGATATGAGGTTACAACAACCGTTGGAACCAGAGGTTTATCAGGGTCAATTTGGAGAATACACGATTAATGAAGGCGATCGCACTGGTGTAATTGTCTACCGCAGTAGCTTGCTAGTAGCGGCATTGAGCTTTGCCGTCGGGAGTGGATTGGTATTATCGCTGGGTAGTACCCCAACTATTTTGAGCGTAGTGACTTTTCTTTATGCCCTGTTTTGGTTAGCGCTAGGGGTTAGCCTAGTCACTATTCATATCTATCTAGTTCCTTTGCACCGACTCCTGCAAATCTTTTGGGCCATTGGTGGCATTGCCTCAATGGTGCTAGCCTTTTCTACCAGCGATCCCCTAGTCCTATTTATTTACAACCATCCCCTGACAATCTTGGGAGTTGGTTTTACGTTTGCGGCATTGACGGGGATTTATTTCAAGGAAGCATTTTGCTTCAATCGCCTTGAAACAAAAGTACTCACTCCCCTCGTGCCCATCTTGTTAGTAGGGCATCTCTCTGGTATTGTGCCGAGCAATTGGGAACCCATTTTCTTACTAATCTGGGCTGTTTTGTTTATGGTGTTTGCCTTACGTAAGGTAGTACAACCTATTCCCTCTGATATTGGGGATAAGTCAGTTTTTGTCTATCTCAAACAACAGCGTGTTGCTCATTCATAAAGTTAACTGGGGGACTTATGAGCTTGCAGGGTAAAGTGGCGATTGTCACAGGAGGTGGTCAGGGAATTGGTAAAGCAATTGCTCAACGATTTTTAGAAGAAGAACTAAAAGTTGTTATTGCAGAAATTGATGAAGAAGCCGGAAAAGAAACAGAGGAAGAATTTCAGCCTATTGGTGCTATCCGGTTCATTCAGACTGATGTTTCGGACGAAGAGTCTGTAAAACACTTAATTCGAGAAACAATAAACAGCTTTGGGGGAATTGACCTATTAGTTAATAATGCAGCAAGAGCTGAGCCAGAAAATTCACCAATAACTGAACTAAGTTTAGACGATTGGAATAGGACAATCTCGACCAATCTTACTGGGCCGTTTCTGTGTACTAAGCATTCTGTTCCTTATCTAAGGGAAAAGCAAGGTGCAATTATTAACATTGCTTCAACAAGAGCGTTAATGTCAGAACCGGATACAGAAGCTTATTCAACCTCTAAAGGAGGAATTTTGGCATTGACTCACGCTCTTGCGATTAGCTTAGGGCCAGAAATCCGAGTAAATTGTATTAGTCCGGGTTGGATAGACGTTAGTGAGTGGAAAAAGCAATCCATTCGACAAAAACCTCACTTAACCGAGCTGGATCATCAACAACATCCTGTTGGTAGAGTGGGTAAACCGGGAGATATTGCTTCATTCGTTACCTACCTAGCATCTGCTGAAGCCAGTTTTATTACAGGAGCCAACTTTGTCATTGATGGTGGAATGACCAGAAAAATGATTTATCTATAAGTAAATCTGGCAAAGTCCAATAGGTCAGTGTTAAAAAGTTTTCCTTATTGAGCTAACGACTGAGGAATCTAAATTTAAAGCCCTGCGACGACTATAATTTTCACGGTTAGTTAATAGTCGTTCTTTTATTGCATTCTCTTGCAGGAAGCAACATAAAGTTTTATAGTCTTCAAAAGACTATAGATTGATTACTTTATTATCGCTTCAGGATTAACTATATAAAAAGAAAAAAATATGTTTTCTTATAAAGAGATTATAAGTCGTTTTTATCCGAATATGAAGTCCCTAATAGAGAAGTGTTTATGAGATAAACATCCTTGAATCGCCAGGGAAACCGTAAGCACTGTCTGATGTTGACGCGAGAGAAAGACACTTAAGGTCGAGTCACCCCGATCACAGATGGCACTACTGCAATACAAATTCTTCGAGAGAGAATTTTCATGGGGTTCTTCATCGTCACGAGTTATCTCATAGCCGGACTTTCTCCGGCATCACTACCTTCTCCCCTGTTGCCATCTTTAGAGGTGAAGCAGACTGCTTTTTCCAATCCTGTTTTATTTCCACCGAAGTCTTCTGAAGAATCTGAACTGGGGGATCTGATTGAACGTCAATGTCGAGAGTTTCCTAGGGGAATTGGTGTTCCAGCCTTTCAGCCAGGAATCTCGAAAAAAGATGTTTTACAGATGCTGGGTGTTCCGACTAGAAGTTCACGCGGCTACTGGCCCAACACTCGCGCTGTATCGTATGAGTTAATCCCCGATCAAGTCAGCTTAGGCTTTCTATTTGATAAAAACTCTGAACGAATTCGTCAAACGGAAGCCTCTTTTACTTCTCAAGTTGATTCCCATCTTGTGGTGTTAACGTTGAATGGGATGCTGGGTTGCAAACTCAATGAGGAAATTCAACAAGGATTACAACAAGTACAGCAGAGAGTATCTCGGCAGTACTTCTTTTCCCTCGATTCGCTTAAGGGTGTGATTGAATGGCAAAACGGCAATCGTCTCTACATCGGAATCTGGGAGGCAGGGTTACATTAAATGGATGGATGGCTTCAAGGGTTAAAGGTTGAAGGTTGTCCCGCCTTTTTTCTCAGGGAACGTCCCTGCATGGGATAAATTGTAGCCAGAAGTTTGTGAAATGAGATTCAAGAACTTTCGGATAAACTCTAAATTTGCCTGAATAAATTCTTATCTAGACAGTTAGATCCGACAAGTTCCTTGATTTCTAAAGGTTCTCAATGAGAAGTTTAATCCAGCGGAAAGAAGTATGGGTACTGACATCTCACGGATGGCTATTCCTCCTTTTTTTTTGCCTCGCTTTCATTCTGGTTGTGTTAACTCATCTCTACAGCTTTCTAGCTCCCACATCGCCCATTAAGGCAGATGTTTTGGTGGTAGAAGGATGGATGGGAGACTATGGCATTAAAAACGCGATTAAGGAATTTGAAAAGGGAGGGTATCAAAAACTAATTACAACAGGAACACCCTTAGGAAAAGGGCACTATCTCTCAGAATATAAATCTACTGCCGAACTGGCAGCAGCGACTTTGATTGCATTGGGTTTTGATCGCGATAAATTAGTCGCTATTCCAGCCGCTGACGTTGTCATAAATCGTACTGCTGCTTCTGCCATAGCACTGCGGGAATGGATAGCTCAGTCAGGTTTGAATGTAAAATCCATCAATCTGTATTCTAGTGATGTTCATACCCGGAGGAGTTGGCTGATTTTCAAGCA
>JBFLZA010000670.1:0-4908 GCA_040756535.1 Cyanobacteriota bacterium | reverse complement strand
ACTCAATTAACCACACTTAGGAGGCTATGAACCACTATTTTGCTACAGTTGCTCGTGGCTTAGAGCCAATTGCCGCCCAAGAATTGGAACGTTTGGGTGCAACAGAAGTCCGTCCTGATTTTACTGGGGTGCATTTTACAGGGGACATCGCCTTACTGTATCGAGTGAATCTTTGGGCGAGAACAATCTTTCGGGTACTCGTAACGCTACGGGAATTCCCCTGTCCAGATGCACAGAGGCTTTACCAGGAGGTGCAAAAAGTCGAATGGCAGCAGTACCTCAAACCTCACAATACCCTAGCGGTGAATGCGACAGGGGGTAATCATCAACTCAACCACACCCACTTTACAGCGCTACAGGTGAAAAATGCGATCGTAGACCAACAGCGCCGCCAATTCGGCCAACGTTCTAGCGTCGATACCGAAAACCCCGATTTACAGATTAACGCCCACATCTACCAAAACCGTTGCATTTTAAGTTTGGATAGTTCCGGTGCGAGTCTGCACCGACGGGGATATCGTCCTGCTGTGGGACTTGCACCGCTTAAGGAAACGCTAGCAGCCGCACTTTTGGATATGGCAGAGTGGGAGCCAGATATGGCATTTTTAGACCCATTGTGTGGTTCTGGTACCTTACCTTTAGAAGCAAGTTTAAAATCCATGAATATTGCACCTGGGTTGTTTCGCGAGCAGTTTGCCTTTGAAAAATGGCGCGATTTCGACGAAAACCTGTGGCAGCAGTTACTCGAAGAAGCTGAAAATAGCAGCTTACCTGAGCTTAAGGCACCGATTATCGGGAGCGACAAGGACTCTGAGATTCTCCAGCAAGCACAGATTAATGCCGAACAATGCGGTGTTGCAGATCAAGTAAAATTCACCCAAGCTGAATTCTCCCAGATAGAAGCACCTGCTGACAGTGGTGTTATTATCTGCAATCCTCCCTATGGAGAGCGTTTAGGGGATGCAAGAGAACTGGGTGATTTTTACAAGCTGCTTGGCGATGTCTTCAAACAGCGCTTCAAAGGTTGGACGGCGTTTATCTTAACTGGCAATAAGGAATTGGCGAAGCGAGTGGGACTTAAAGCCGCTCGCCGCATCCCTGTATATAACGGTTCTATACCCTGCACGTTTCTAAAATATGAGTTGTATTAAAGCGATATCCAGTAAGATGAGATTCTTCCTGACTCCTCACTTTTGAGATGTTAATCAGGACTCATACATTTTCTTCTCACCCCTTAGTTTTTGTTCTCGTTGCTTCCGAGTCTTGATTTTGTGCCACAGTTTGAGTGACAAATCTATTTCTTCAGAAGATAGGGAAGGAACTTTTCCTCCTCCCCATAATTGGCTTAAATCAGCTTTACTTGTGTCTGGCAATTCAGAGGACATAGAGCTACACCTCACTCCCAAAAAAAATGTACTAACGTTAGCACATTATTTACTAACCCTGGAATTCGCAAATCATCCATAGACGTAAAATGCCTAAATTTTATAAAAATTTAAGCTTTTTCTTTAGACCTATGCAAGTTGGACACTGAGTTCATACCAAATCCGCATTGATAGCCCCCCTTTCCCAATCCAGTATTTTCCTCCCCAGCTCCCCAGCTCCCCAGCCCCCCTGCTTGTCCAAAAATAAAGGGGTTTTCTGGCCGGATTTAGTATCAAGCCGTTGGAGCTGATCATTAAATATAAATAGGTAAGAAAAAACCCCAGCAGTTGCTGGGGAGCAGTCATCAGGGTACATCTACTTAGCTTTTTCACTATTGCTTGGCCTGCATCAGGAAAAATTGAAAATAGCAGGGGACGCAGGGGAGGTGGAGGAGCAGGGGAAGACAAATTATCAGGCGTCTTGATGTACGCCGTTCATGATCGATTACTTAATGTTTCTAAGCTATTCCCTATTTAACTGGCTCTCGTTTGGACGGGCAGGATGCCCATCCCACAAGAACTCTAAAAATAACGATAGTGCTTGCCTAAATGTGGAACAGCTTATTGCCTACTTTTGTGGCTTTTGCTCTGGACGTTGAGTAGCTGCCTGATTTTCAGGAGCTTCTTGTGCTCTAAGTGCATCAGCACCTTCACCCAGTAAATCCCCTGGGTTTGTTGCCAAGTCAGCCGCATCATCAATGCGACCATCTGCGTTGGTGTTGGGTTTTACTGAATGACCTTTATGACTAGCATGACCACCAGGCATGAGTTTTTCCTCAATTCAACTATCTAAACTCACTTCAGCTTAGACTCATCGAATAAGAGGAAAACCCTATCCAGAGGCTTAGATTCCGCTCAAAGTCTATCCCCAAAAGGGGTTAGGGATACACCAATTTTCATCGGCTTCTCCCAGCACCTGACGCCTGTCTTGTCGCTAATGGCTAACCATCCAAGGTCGTCCATTACGCTGCTGGCTATACTTGGGTGTTGTCGGTTCCTTATCCTGAGTACGCTTGACCACTTGCGGTTCTGATACTTCCCCACCTCGAAGGCGCAAACTACCCGAATTTAAATTCACATTGGGTGCACAAAAAACTCGCTTAGCCACAGCTTGACAAGTTGGACAATGCATCGGCATTCCCACTTCTGCAATCGTGCGCCACTGTTCAAACATCCCGCAGGTATCACACCTGTATTCATAAAGCGGCATAACCATTCACCTCACCTTGTTATTTGTGTAAATCTCATGTTTATCTGTGGTTTCAAATCACACATTTCCTAATTGAATTAGTTCTAAGTAGGCAAAATACTCTTGTCAAAAATTTCCGTTGGCAATGCCAGCGTACAACAAGCATTCGGAATATCAACAATCCCGCTAATTCGACCTTCAATCGGCGCACAACTTAGCAGCAAATAAGCTTGTTCTCCCGTAAAGCCAAACTTTTTCAGATACTCGATCGCATTTAAGCAAGCGCGACGATAAGCAACATGAGCATCCAAGTAATACTGCTTCCCTGTAAATTCATCAACCGAGATGCCCTCAAATACCAAATATTCCGAATAGCGCGGCTCAACTGGGCCCGGCTTGAAGATGGGGTTAGTCATTCCATACTTTTCCACCCCCCCTTTAATGATGTCCACATGCAAGTCGATGTACCCGGACATCTCAATTGCACCGCAGAACGAAATCTCACCATCCCCTTGAGAGAAGTGAATATCACCCATCGAGAGTTTCGCACCTTCCACATAAACCGGGAAGTAAATGCGCGAACCCTTGGATAAATTCTTGATATCGCAGTTGCCACCATGTTCGCGAGGTGGAACCGTGCGTGCCGCTTGGGCCGCAACCCGGTCAAATTCTGCCCCTGTTAATGACCCCAGGATGGCATTTTGGGGATTGGGTAAGGCAGCTAAAGGCGGTACGCGATCGGGATTTGTTGCCACTAATTCTGCTTCCCGCTTGTTCCACTGAGCTAGTAATTCATGGGACGGCGCACAACCAATTAATCCGGGATGAGTAATGCCAGCAAACCGTACCCCTGGAATATGTCGAGAACTGGTATAAATTCCTTGCAGATCCCAAATCGCTTTAGCTGCATTGGGAAAATGATCGGTGAGAAATCCTCCGCCATTCTCCCTAGCAAAAATACCCGTAAAACCCCACTCATCCCCCTGCAAAGCGCCAATATCCAGAAGGTCAACCACAAGAATATCTCCGGGTTGAGCTCCGTTAACATAAATGGGGCCACTCAGGACGTGTACAACCGTCAAGTCAACATCCCGAACATCATCCGGGCTATCATTATTTTTGATTTGCCCATCCGTCCAGTCTTTACATTCGATGCGAAAGACATCACCGGGATTCACAGAAGCGACTGCTGGAATATCAGGATGCCAACGGTTGTGACCCACTAACTCCTGTTCGGTCATGGACTTCGTTAAGTCAACTTTGAAAAGAACTTCTGGCATGAAAATCTCCTACTTTGCTTTAGAGTACGAGGGGGTAATGCGTGTTGTAACTGTGGATTTTTGTCTACTATTTGCAACAATTATTTATTGAAGCCCTAATCGGATTTGAATAAATTATTCAGAAGCAATAGAAGACAAGAAATAGCTTTTGAACTTTTTAACTTTCCTGTTTGAATTGAGAGAAATTGCAGCGAACAGGACTTATTCAAAGCGAAACAGGGTTTGTTGACCGTAGTTTTTGATACAAATAGACCCACAGTTTTTTTAATTTAAAGTAACGTCTAGAAAGATAATGATTTTCATTTTTATTTTGAGAAAGTAAGTCAACTTAAGCGCTGGCGAATGGAAGTCGCGTCTATAAAAACAAAGTCTGCCTACGCGGACTAATGGAAAATCAAGCTCCTTATAACCCGCGCAGGCGGCTTTTGAATGCAATAGCTGCGGTTACCCTACGGGAAGCCGAAGAAAGCGTCTACAACCGCCAAGCTATAGCAAACGGCAGAAGGCACAAGGCAGAGGGCTTTTATGTTTTTTACTGGTATGTGGTCGTTTGGGCCGTTAAATCTGTCCTAAGCTTTATGGCGACAGCTATAACGTTAAGTTGACACCAATGACAGACAGCAGCCTCGTTCAGGCTGACACTCTGATTGCAGCTCAAAATTAATCAGGTGGGTGTTGCCCATCCTCTGGCAACTCCCCTACTCAAGCGTTGAATACGATAAGCTAAAAAGCTGAGGATTCCTGAAAAATACCTAAAACCAGCCGAATACTGATTCGTACTTAGTAATCATGAGATATTTTCCCCGACTAGCGGCCTTCGTGTTGGCGCTCATTCTTCTTTTGTGTCCCCTATCAGCACAAGCCGCTGAGACTTCTTCCAGTTCTTCCCTAGTTAACAAGATTAACTTCAGTGGTCAGGATTTTTCGGGTCGAAGCTTTCCTGCGGCTGAATTTAACAGCCTCATTCTGAAGAAAACCAACTTTAGCAACGCAAATTTACAGGGCGCGGTTTTTA
>JBFLZA010000669.1:0-4941 GCA_040756535.1 Cyanobacteriota bacterium | reverse complement strand
CACCTTGAGGAAAGTGAGCTATTTGCCTCACCCATTCAAGAACAAGCACTGGATGACAACCTGCTTTCTAATGAAATGCAGGCATTCTTACGCATGGCGCAGCTAATCGACCAAACCAATACGGCAAATCCCTCGGCAGGGGCTGAGGTGGCAGCGCTGTCAGAGGCAATGGGACAACTGTTGGATTTACCCGCGTGGCAGCTAAAGCGCTTGCGTCTTGCAGCTTTACTACACGGATTGTGCCCCTCTTTAATGACAGCAGTGCCTTCCCCAGACGAAGCCCCCAGTTGTCCCTTAAATTCGGGAGTGCAAGCTTTACGAGCTATGTCTAGAATGAGAGCGATCGCACAAATCATCACTCACCAAACCGAGAAGTGGAACGGCACTGGTATGCCAGCGGGGTTATCCTATGATTCCATTCCTTTAGAATCAAGAATTTTGGGGCTAATTACCCACTTTCAGCAGCATGTCAGACAGCTGCGGACATTACAGGGACAAGAAGAGACAACATCCAACCCTGAAGAAACCTTGTCCAAAGCGTTGGCCCAGTGTCAGCAGCAAGCAGGCGAGGCGTTCGATCCCAAACTGGTTGATGCTCTCGTTTTACTGGTGATGGGAATGCAACAGGGTATGAGCTTACAGGTAAGTCAACCTAAAATTGCAGCAGGGATGTGGTTGCTCGATTCCAACCCGGATGAAGGGTTGAAGGTTAACCTGTTGAATGTTGAAGGTTAGAAGGTTGAAAAATCTAACTGGCTCACTTTCCCACCTGCCAACGTTCAACTCTTGCCACATAAACAGCCAACCCAATTTTTTCAGTTGAATCATGGAGATAGAAGCAATTCGGTCAGGAAAACTCAAGCAGCTGCCCGGTGTAGATCTAGAAGAAGAAGACCTTTCTGGCAGCCAACTGGAGCACGTTAACCTTGCTGGTGCCACACTAGTGGGGACGAATTTTTCTGGCTCCAATTTAAATGGTGCTCGTTTAGATGGTGCCAACCTTGTCGGAGCAAGATTGGTATCGGCTGACTTACGAGCCAACTTTCTCGGTGCCAACCTGATGCAAGCGGACTTGAGCAGTGCTGACTTACGCGGTAGCAACCTGCGAGGTGCCAATTTGATGGGAGCCAAGCTCACGAAAGCGTCTTTGGCAGGTTCTTTTTTGAGTGGTGCCAATTTAATGGGCGTCAATCTACAAGGCGTTGACTTGCGCGGTGCCGACTTGCGAGGAGCTAATCTCAGCGGTGCCAATCTCAGAGGGGCAGATTTGTCTCTAGCGGATTTACAGGGAGCTAGCTTGAGTAATGCCAATCTAGAAGAGGCAGACTTGCGGGGGGCAAATCTGGCAGGCGCGAATTTTATGGGAGCGAATTTACTTTGTGCGGAGTTAGAAGGGGTGAACCTAGAAGGGGTTAATTTAGCAGAAGCCTGTTTAATTGGCACCTCTCACGCTAAGCTGACTCCACCTTTGCAACATGTCAAAATCCCCTTGAAGTTCGCAGAAGTTGAACATACTTCAACAGAAAATTCAACGCCAGAATAAATGCTTGGGTGAAGTCTAGATGGAAGGTGAGCAGTGCTCACCTTTTTAATGGATAATTGGTGCTTTTCAAATTAAGGGAACAATTCAATTGCCCCACCGCTCCTGTCGTGTGGGGTTTATTCGAGGTTTTGATGAATGATGGAAGTGATACCAAGCCGCCTGTAAACAGCGTACTTAGTATAAGCTATCAGCGAGAGAACTTTTAGTCGAACGCTACTTGCTGTAAAGTCGCCCTTTCCTGGTAAGGACAAATGAACCCATCATTAATTTCCCAGAGTTCCCTAGCGCCAAATGATTCTTTCTTGAAGCCTCAACTTGATGTATCAATCGTAGTGCCGATTTACAACGAGGTGGAGAGTTTATCCCAGCTGATTGAGGCGATCGCTTCCAGTTTAAACGACACGGGATTGAACTACGAACTCATCTGCGTCGATGATGGCTCTAAAGATGGCTCAGCCGAACTGCTTAAACAACTCGCCCTCACTTACCCACACTTGCGAGCAGTAATTTTGCGGCGCAACTATGGGCAAACGGCAGCAATGGCAGCAGGATTTAAGAATTCACGAGGTCGTATCATTGTTTCGTTAGATGGGGACTTGCAAAATGACCCGGCAGATATTCCCATGCTCCTGGCCAAGCTGGACGAAGGCTATGATTTAGTCACGGGCTGGCGCATCAATCGTCAGGATGCAGCTCTGACTCGGTTACTTCCTTCCAAAATTGCCAACTGGTTGATTGGGCGAATTACTGGAGTCAACGTTCATGACTACGGCTGTTCTCTCAAAGCTTACCGCTCGGAACTGGTTGCCGACATGAACCTCTACGGAGAATTGCATCGCTTTTTGCCAGCATTGGCATTTATCGAAGGGGCAAGAATTACTGAAGTACCCGTGCGCCATCATGCCCGCCGTCACGGCAGCAGTAAGTATGGATTAGGGCGTACCTTCCGAGTCATTCTGGACTTATTTACAGTCTATTTCATGAAAAAGTTCCTGACCCGACCCATGCACGTCTTTGGTTTGCTGGGAATCATGTCTACTGGGTTGGGAATAGCCTTGGGCTTATACCTCACGATTCTTAAGGTAGGTTTCGGTGAAAATATTGGCAATCGACCGTTATTAATTTTGGCGGTTGTATTGGTTTTGACTGGTGTCCAACTATTTTGCTTCGGTCTGTTAGGTGAGCTACTAATGCGAACTTACCATGAATCTCAAGGAAGACCCATCTATCGGGTGAGGGAAATTATTGAGTCTAATGTTAAGAATAGTAAAGAAGGAGGGTAAGCCCGCTGAAATCTGGATGAAGTCAAAGGGATGACGGATGAAATTTTTCACTAACTTGGAAAGGAGATTTTGAGTTCTGCCTAAGATAGTGTAAATAATTTGAACAAATTGAAGGGAGTTAGAGTCCCAGAAGTGTTCATCCTCAAAACTTCAGCCTATAGTTGCAGTTGCGGGTAGGTTGGGTGTGAAAATTTTTAGTACGCTGGAACCGCAACAACGAAAAAACCTATTCGTTTTATTTATCGCTGGTCTGCTGTTTTGGGCAAGTTTGGCGTCTTTACTGCCAACACTACCGCTCTATGTTGAAGATGTGGGCGGTACGAAGCAGCAAATTGGTTTGGTAATGGGTTCGTTTGCTGTAGGGTTACTGCTGTTTCGTCCGAGGTTAGGCACATTAGCCGATCGCCGCAGCCGCAAGCTGGTGATACTGATTGGCGTAGGGGTAGTAGCCATTGCTCCCTTGGGCTACTTATTTGCCAGCTCAATTCCCCTGCTGATGTTGATTCGAGTGTTCCACGGCATTAGCATTGCCGCCTATACAACGGGTAGCAGTGTTCTGATTGTGGATTTGTCACCCGTGGAAAAACGGGGTGAAGTGATTGGTTACATGAGTTTGACCAATCCCATCGGTATGGCGTTAGGCCCTGCCCTTGGTGGCTTTCTTCAAGAACAAGCTAGCTACACAGCGTTGTTTGTTGCTTCATTTGTCTTGGGAGTGCTGAGTTTTGTCTTGGCTGCTCAGGTTGAAGAACCCCGCCTTACACCTGTAGAGGCACCCCTTGTAGATGCCCAGAGTTCAGAATTCCCAACTGATACCTTGTCGGTTAAGCCGGAAAGTGATAAGTTCTGGCAATTGCTAGGCAGTCCTCGGTTACGGATTCCTACATTGGTCATGCTGTTGGTCGGCTTGATTTTTGGGGCTTTAGCAACATTTGTGGCTTTGTATATCAGAGAAGCCAACATTGATTTGAATGCTGGATGGTTTTATACTGCCGCAGCCATGTCCAGTTTTTGCAGTCGATTTGCCACAGGACGAGCAAGCGATCGCTACGGTCGAGGGCTATTCATTACAATAGGTTTGGTCTGCTACATTCTGTCAATGCTGCTGCTTTCCCAAGCGCAAAGTGGAGTTTCCTTTTTACTAGCGGGTTTTATAGAGGGGGCTGGAGCTGGAACCTTACTTCCTGGAATCATTGCCTTAATTTCTGACCGTTCTTATTCCCATGAACGAGGACGAGTTTTTGCTCTGTGTATTGGAGGGTTCGATGTGGGACTTGCGATCGCAGGCCCAGTCTTCGGTACCTTTGCTCAACAGTTAGGGTATCAAGGTATCTTTTCCCTCTCTCTGGGTATCGCTTTACTCGCTCTCGTTGTTTTCGTAACCCAAAATAGTAAGGATGTACGCAATTCGCTGCGGTTTGCTACAGGTCGGGAGCGCGATATCTATGCTTTATAGCTTATATGGCTCCAGCAGTTGTGGTAGATATTCATATCCAGCAACCTCGATGTTTTTAATGATTTCATCTCGGTGTTGCCCTAACAATTTCTGAAACGATTCAGCTCCTAATTGACTCACAACCTCCGAAAGCCTAGCTGGTTTGTCACCCCGTTAGGTTTTCGCGCCCTTGCAACAACCGTCAACACTGTTGATCTATTCACAAATTTTTCACACCCGGTCAATAGCCTATTAGCAGCGAGTCTCCTGTGCACAAATGCTTGGAGCATAGCTTTTGTTCAGAAAAACTTAGCTATTTCGGTTGTCACGTCTTTGATTAATCCAGACTTACTCAGAGCGTTCTCTAGCGCTGCTATCGGCTTTATCTCGGCTCCTTTTCTTTTGTCAACAGCTCCAGTTGTGCCAACAGCTCAAGCCAATCCTAACCTGAGCATTTTCGTGGATTTGAGCGATCGCAAAGCTTATCTTTTCCAAGGAGAATCCCTGGTTGCCAGTTACCCAGTTGCAATTGGTAGGCCCGGATGGGAGACGCCCGTAGGAAGTTTTCAGATTACCGATATGCAAACTAACCCGGCTTGGATCAGTCCGCACACGGGAAAACGTGTTCCTCCTAGCCCCAACTCACCCATCGGTGATAGGTGGATCGAGTTTGCCTCAAA
>JBFLZA010000668.1:0-4942 GCA_040756535.1 Cyanobacteriota bacterium | reverse complement strand
TAGTCTAAATTAACTGCAACTGGCTCAAAGCCTCATTCAGTCGTATAAGTAAGCAGAACTTTATGAGCGTCTGAATAACTGTAGAACACTTTTTGGCAAAGGCTTTGAGAGTTTCTGGAGATGTCTATTGAATAGTCTAAGAGATCGCAAATCCGATCGATCAGCGGAAAAATCAATGCCTCCCGGCGTGCCTGTTCAGTAGTTGTATTCACCCGTTTCAGTCTGCGCCGCATACTCTCTGCGAGTTCAGGTAACCAATCTAGTTCACATCGCGTGTAGGGGAGATTTTCGCGATCGGTGCGCTCAAGCGTACAGCCCAAATCTGCCAAAATATCTCCAGGTGAGAAAGGCAAATCAAAATACTTGCTAAAGGTGTAGGATTCGTTTGGATCTAAAACCTTAGGCATAGTGTCGATCTCTTCACTGAAGCAGTATGCCCATTCTACCGAAGCCGGAGGGCGATCGCTATGTCAACATCGTCCTGCTATATCAGGTAGGAAGGTGTAATCCTAGCTAACACAAGCTTATGATTGCGATCATCCTGGTCAGTCAACGCAAACAAGAAACTGGTGTTGAGTATTGCTGTCATCTTGGGCCATTGAGTTTGAGATTCCAGCCATAAACCGGATCAATGTTAAGAAGACAATCTCTTCTGGTATACCTACAATAGGCTACAGACCAATTTGCAAGTCCTTTCTTTGCCCTTCGCTTATGACTTTCCCTCCCTGGTAATCTTCTAGAACCCGTTCCAACCCGCGATTCGCCTTACAACTAAGGCGGAGATTTTGTTCGTGGATTCCCCCTCCGGATCGCCAACGCTGTGAAGATGTTGCGCTGGTAATCAAATTTTGAGGACGGGAGAATTTCACGATGTCATTGGATGGTAAAAACAAAACGACCAGGACTTTCATTGTATTAACGATTATCTTCCTGACGATTGAGTTATTAGACGAGCTTGTGGATGGAGTGGGGGGTGCAGCCTATCCGTTGATTCGGACTGATTTGCATCTTTCCTATGTACAGGTGGGACTGTTGCTGACCATACCGAATACAATCAGTAGCCTGATAGAGCCAATTCTGGGTATTTTGGGAGATTTGGGTCAACGACGGCAATTGATTTTGAGGGGAGGCGTTGCGTTTGCGATCGCATTACTACTTATTTCCCTCAGCCATCACTTTTTCTGGTTATTAGCCGCATTTGTACTGTTTTATCCCGCCTCTGGCTCCTTTGTCAGTCTTTCCCAGGCGACGTTGATGGACATCGAACCAACGCGCCACGAGCAAAACATGGCACGTTGGGTATTGGCGGGTTCGGTTGGCAATGTCCTTGGCCCTTTGGCTTTAGCAGGTGCCATAGCATTAAATCAAAGTTGGCGAAGTGTGTTTTTAACCTTGGCGGTATTAACGGTATTACTGGTAGGAATCTTGTGGAAGTATCCGAACACGACTCTAACCGCCTCATCTCAAGTTGAGCAGCCAATAGAGAGTTTCAACGATGGTATCCGTCAAGCTATCAACGCCTTAAAAAGACGCAACGTACTCCGTTGGTTAACGTTGTTGCAATTTTCGGATTTAATGTTGGATGTTCTGCGTGGTTTTCTAGCACTGTATTTTGTTGATGTCGTCGGTACAAGCAACACACAGGCGAGTTTTGCGATCACGGTATGGTTGGGGTTTGGCTTACTAGGAGATTTTCTCCTCATTCCCTTACTTGAACGAGTACCAGGACTCACTTATTTGAGAGTTAGCGCAATGATTGTTTTGTGTCTTTACCCGGCTTTTTTGGTTGTGCCCAATCTCAATATCAAGTTGCTCATTCTCGGCTTTCTGGGGTTCCTGAATGCAGGTTGGTACTCCATTCTTCAGGGACGATTGTACACAGCGATGCCAGGGCAGAGCGGTACCGTCATGACGCTCAACAACCTAGCAGGTTTTGTGGGTGGTTTAGCCCCGTTTGTACTGGGTTGGATTGCTCAACAGCATGGTTTGCAACCTACGATGTGGATGTTACTTGCAGCACCCATCGCCTTACTCATTGGGCTTTTTAAGGTTTAAGTTTGATTAAAGGATTGGGACAGGCTGGAAAGCCCGTCCCACAAGAAATAAGTTAAGCACTAAGCTGTTTTAAGCAAAAAGAGCTTATCACTTCTCTAACGGTTCAACTTCTACCTGCAACCGCACCTTAGCTCGTAACTTCTGAGCTGTTTCGGCCATTCCTGATAATAGAGCAGTCATGCTTGAGGATTCGGTTCCATTGGGGGTTGCCAGGTTGCCATTGGAAACAGCGCTCGAAAACAGGGTAACGACTTCTGAATCAGTAGACTGCTCAATTTGAGTGAGGATCGCTGCTGTGGCATCGACTCTCCCCACACCATATCGACCATCCCACTCAGTTCCAGCAGGTGGGTTTTTGCGTGCTGTACTGATGATCGCATCGCGGATTTCTGCGATCGCTAATTTCCGGTTAGCTGCTTGCATCAATAAGGCAATCAATCCCGTCACATGAGGTGCTGCCATGCTGGTGCCAGACATCCGGGTGGCTCCCTGTGTTAAGGAATTCGCGGCAAGGATGTTGTGACCGGGTGCACTGACTTCAGGCTTTTGCTTACCGTCACGGGTTGGGCCTTGGGAACTAAACCAGGAGATATCTTTGGCTAAAACGGCAGCGTTGTAAGAACCGACAGCGATTGTGTTTTTACCGCAGGAGATGGAACCGATAGTATAAGCGGGATTGACATCAGCTAGAACGAAAGTAGACGGACTAAAATCATCCCGTTCAATCCAAGCGTGGAACTCAACTTGATCGCCTACCTCAGCAGCTTTGAGTTCTATTTTCCACTCTCCTACAAGACGGCGGTCAAGCAAAATGTTGATTTGGTTGTCTCCGTTGTTTGGGTCACGGAGTCGGGAGATGATGCTACCTAGTCGCATTTCGCTGTTTTGCAAGGGTACCACGGTTGCAGGGGGAACCGGGCCGATGCGATCGCCGTTAGGAGTCACTAGCGTTACTTCCAGCGATTGCTTGCCACTGTACCAAATCTCAATCTCATTATCGGTTTGGTCACCATTGGTTATTGACCAACCAAGGGTACGGGTTTGACCAGGGTCAATCTGCCCACTGGCGTGACTGCGATCTTCCCTAGAGTTACCGGCAGCAAGCACAATCGCCCGTCCTGGTTCCTGCAACAACGTATCCAAACCCTGCTCGACAAGCGTGGAACCGTCGTGCGGGCCGCCATTCGTACCCAGGCTCAAATTCACCACCGCCGACTTACCCAACTCGGCTGCCTTGGTAAAAATATAGTCCACTGCATCCAACAAGGTACGGGAGTTACCGAAAGACTCCTCTTCTGTAAAGTCGCCACCATTAAGCTGGACGAAAATCAGGTCGGCTGCCGGTGCTACACCAGGGCGGTTTGTAGCTCTTCCGTTGCCAGCCGCTATATCCATGACATGGGTGCCGTGAGCACGAGTTTCCGGTTGGTAGGCTAGATACTGGTAAGGGTCGCTGGAGTTAATAGCCGCATTGATTTGCTCTGCATTGAATTCCCTGCCATAGCCAAAGCCTTCAGGAGAACTGGAGTTTCTGCTTCCCCATTGATCCCATAGATATAACAGCCGTGTTGAGCCGTCGGGGTTGCGGAAGTTGTTGTGCATGAAGTCGAAATCGTAATCAACCACACCGACAATCACACCCGCACCGTTAACCGGGGACATATCGGCAGGCAGTGCTTCGCGCAATTGACTCTGGCTAGCACGGATTTCGTGAACGGAAAATTGCAGAGTAGGGCGTACCTCTTTTGCTGCCTTCAGACTGATAACGTTGTCGCTCGTCCGCACCGATTCAATGTCCGGTACCGCCACTGTACCTGTCACAATTTGACCAATAGCCCGTACAACATCTAGACCCGGTACCTCCTGGGTTGGGTCTTTCAGTTTGGCAATCACATCAACGATGGCTTCGCCGTTTTCCGACTCGTAGACTACAGCTTTATCGAGCTGCTTTCCTGTACGATAATCAAGAATAACCTCCTGTAGCTTGGGGTCTAGGTCGTTGAGGATGGGTTCTGGTGTGCCTGCGCGGATGTTGAAGTCCATAGGATTGGATTCCGGTTGGTTAGTACTCATGAGCGTTGACAACCTTGCAATCTGCGTTTCGGTTACTTTACCTGAGGTTGGTAAAGATTGGGGTAGAGGGCAAGAGTCCACTTCTTTATTCTGGAAAACCTACTGAACCTCTGGCAGTACCCTTGAGGGTACCTCATCGGTTGAAATTGAAGGTTGTTAGCGCAGCGGGGCGTAGCCCGGTTAGCGAATTGCCATACCAAATTTGAGTTGACTACCCTCCTTTTACTTGCTCTAGTTCTTGTGGGACAGGTGAAACAGCCTGTCTCGATTATGCAAATTAATTTCTTGACTTGATTTCGGGCAAAATGTCATGCTGAACCCAGCGAGAAATTTTTAACTTAGCGTGAGCTGAGTAGAGATAATAATATAGGTAGTCCAATTTTCATACGGCTATGAAGCGAACAGATAAAGCTTGGGTGCGATCGCTTGTGGGAGGCATTATTCTGCTTTGCTTCACAGGGTTTTGCTTTATCCTAGATGTGCCTATGGCATGGTCACAGGAAAATACTGTCAACTACACCCTTACCGACTTGCGATTTCGGGATTTTTCTCACCAAAATTTAGAGGGAACATCCTTTGCCGCAGCGGAGATGCAAGGAGCAAATTTTCGGGAAGCAAATCTTAAAAATACAATTTTGACTAAAGCCTCATTTCTCCAAGCTGACTTAATGGGAGCAGATTTTACAGAGGCATTTGCCGATCGCGTTAACTTTAATGAAGCCAATTTAACCAACGCCATTTTCACCGATGCGATCCTCACTAGCAGTCGCTTCTTTGATGCGGTCATTACCGGAGCAGACTTTTCCGGTGCTAT
>JBFLZA010000667.1:0-4967 GCA_040756535.1 Cyanobacteriota bacterium | reverse complement strand
TAATCAAGTCGGGATGCGCTGCTGCCATGCCTTCCAAGCTTTCGCGCACTACGTCGTCGGGGTTGTTGATGAGTTTTTTCATGCAGCGATCGCTTATTTCCTTACGTCCAGATGAATCTAGTATGTTAAGTTTCCTACTCTTTAGGCATTACGACAATATTGCTGAAATTTTGGGAACTGGCATCCAAACCATCGCTTCCACTAGTAGGGAAGCATCGGCAATTCGGCTACGTCAAGGAAATTAACTTTTATGATGTATGACTTTACGAGAGCTTTCTCAACAGACAAGCTATAAAAGAATGAGTATGCCAATACAACCGAAATTTAGTCAAACAATCCGTGGATTCCAACAGCCAATTGACTTGACCCAAGCACAATTGACGGAACTCATCCATTGGGGGCACAGGGAGAGGCAATTGACTAACTGATTTAACGGTCTGGTTGTTGCATCAGGAATGTCGATAAATTTAATGATATGTTAGTAGCTCCCTTGCCTAATAACGAAGCTCAACGACTGCAAGCTCTACATCAGTATGCCGTGCTGGATACTGAGCCAGAAAAAGCTTTTGATGACCTAACTCAGTTGGCAGCATGTGTATGCCAAGTCCCAATCGCTTTGATCAGTTTCGTGGATGCTCAACGGCAATGGTTCAAATCAAAGGTAGGGCTGAGTGCTCAACAGACATGCCGTGATGTAGCTTTCTGCGCCCACACAATTTTACAGAACCAAATTTTGGTAGTGGAGGATGCGTTAAAAGACGAACGCTTTGCCACTAATCCATTAGTCACTTCGGAGCCTCATATTCGGTTTTATGCTGGTATTCCCTTGATTACACCAGGTGGGTTAGCTTTGGGGACTTTGTGCGTTATTGACTACATCCCACGTTCCCTAACTGACGAGCAGTACAAGGCTCTACAAACCCTAGCTCATCAGGTAGTAACCCAGCTCGAGCTGCGAGGTAGTTTAAGGATTTTAAAGAGTGTCCTAACTGAACGACGGCGGATGGAGCAAGCCGCGCAGAAAGCTAGAGAAGCTGCCGAAGCGGCCAACCGAGCCAAAAGTGAGTTTCTGGCAACGATGAGCCACGAAATTCGCACCCCGATGAATGCTGTGATTGGCATGACTCAGTTGCTACTCGGCACCCAACTAACAGAAAAACAGCGCGATTTTGTTGAAACCATTCGCAGTAGTGGCTCTGCACTCCTAACCATCATTAACGACATCCTCGACTTTTCCAAAATCGAGTCCGGTAAGCTGCAACTGGAGCAACACCCCTTCAATCTACGTAGCTGCATTGAAGAATCCCTCGACCTGCTCGCGCCTGAAGCCGCACAAAAGGGACTAGAACTGGTTCATCTCATTGACCCGTCAACTCCAGACACGATTGTGGGAGACATCAACCGCCTACGTCAGATTTTGGTGAATCTGCTCTGTAATGCTGTCAAATTTACGCATTCTGGAGAGGTTACGCTTTCAGTCAAAGCGCGGAAACTGGACGTTGAGGCAGCCTTGGAAGCAGGTGAGCAATATGAACTACTGTTTGCGGTGAAAGACACAGGTATCGGAATCTCCACTGAGAGTCTTTCCCGTCTGTTCCAACCCTTTAGCCAAGTTGATGCCTCGCGCGATCGCCATTATGGTGGGACGGGGCTGGGTTTGGTAATTTGTCAACGATTGTGTCAAATGATGGGGGGACGGATTTGGGTAGAAACGAGACTGGGCAAAGGCTCTACCTTTTTCTTTACCATAGTCACTCAAGCGGTCAAGAAGGCTGCTCCGACTGAACTTAAGACCACACAACCCCAGTTGGCCGGCAAGCGACTGCTGATTGTCGATGATAACGCCGCCAGTTGCCAAATGTTAGTTCAGCAAGGACGAGCCTGGGGAATGCTGACCCATGTAGCCCAGTCGGGCGCGGAAGCCTTGGCGTTGCTACGTCAGGGAGAACCGTTGGACCTGGTTCTCCTGGATAGA
Organism: Cyanobacteriota bacterium; assembly: GCA_040756535.1. GTDB lineage: Bacteria > Cyanobacteriota > Cyanobacteriia > Cyanobacteriales > Coleofasciculaceae > JBFLZA01. Next base: position 2,992 of record JBFLZA010000667.1, on the reverse strand, counting down.
CAGATGCCAGGAATGGATGGGCCGGATCTAGCAGCCCAAATCCGTCAACAACCTAGTCGCTCCTTGTTGCCAATCGTGATGCTGACCTCTATTGGCCAGCCAGAAACTAGCGACCCCAGCGTCATCGCTAACTTTGCCGCCTTCCTCAATAAGCCGATTAAACAGTCTCACCTATACAAGGTTCTGATTCAAGTTCTGGTCAGAGAACCCGTCCCAGTGCGTCCTGTACCATCCCACTTAGAGCCGATTGACTTGCGGTTGGCTCAACGCTTGCCGCTCAGGATTCTGTTAGCTGAGGACAATGTTGTCAACCAGAAGGTAGGACTGCTCTTGTTGCAGCACCTAGGGTATCGGGCGGATGTAGTCAGTAACGGTCTAGAGGTGCTGGAAGCTCTGCGTCGTCAGCCCTATGATGTGGTACTGATGGATGTGCAGATGCCCCAACTGGACGGCTTGGCAACTACACAGCGCATCTGCCAAGAGTGGTCACCCCTAGAGCGCCCTCAGCTCATTGCCCTAACGGCGAATGCGATGCAGGGGGACAGGGAGATGTGCTTATCAGTAGGCATGAATGACTATATTAGCAAGCCCATCCGCCTACAGGAACTGGCTGATGCCTTGAGTCAATGTCAGCCGCTTGTGACCCATTGGGCAGCTGTTGAGGTCAAGCCGCTATCTACACTACCTTCAGTGCTTGACCCGGCAGTTTTTCTCGAATTACGTCAAATGTTAGGTCAAGATAAATTCTTGGCAGAAGTAATTGATACCTATCTGGAGGACACACCTAAGCTATTGCAAGTAATGGCGGCAGCTATAGCCCAAGGCAAGGTGGCTGGCTGGCAAGAGGCTGCCCACACCCTTAAGTCAAGCAGTGCCCTTTTCGGCGCGACTAGCCTCTCTCATTTTTGCCAAGAGTTGGAAGCGAGCGGGTTTAGGGGTAAATGGGCAGAAGCTGCCGCCTTGATGCCGCAAGTGGAAGCTGAGTATGAAAAAGTTCAGGCGGCTTTGCTACAAGCATCCAATGTTTTGTCCAACTGTGAGCGCAAGATGTCGCAAATGAAAACTGAGTATGAAAAAGTTTAGACAGCTTTGCTGCAAAAGCTATTAAAGGCGACTCGCTAGTTGTCCGGGGAATCCTGGGATTGTATGTACTCTTTCGGGACTACTAGAGGGGCACGTCTTGTAGGATTTGCGTCAACCAAGGAAACTATGACACCTCCACCACGCTTACACTTACTGGTGGCGCGGGATGCGCCGAAGATACTGATTATTCGCCGTAGCCCTTCAAAGGTGTTCCATCTCATTGCCTGGAACACTGAAACCGATGAGTTCGAGCAGGGTTCGTGGTTTCGCGGCAGACTGTACGAATATCGATGTGACTTATCTTGTGATGGGCAGTGGCTAGTCTATTTTGCCCTTGGCCCGACCCCCCAGATTTGGTCTTGGACTGCCATCTGTCGCCCTCCTTGGGTACGGGCAGAGACGCTATGGCCGCAAACCGATACTTGGTATGGGGGTGGAGTTTGGCTGAATTCACAACGCCTTCTTCTAGAGGTGCCTCCTGGGCTACAGCATCGAGAAACGGATACCTCACCCCATGATTTAGGAATAAAAGTTGAGATACTCGCCCCTCAGGTGAACAACAATTTGTTCTTCAGTCGCCTCGCACACGAAAGTTGGCCCAAAGCGGTTAAGTCAACGGATGTGTACGCTGTAAATAACCTTTTCTTTCTCCGCCTCGCACGGGATGGTTGGCGACAAACTGAAGCGTCTTCACATCAAGTCGAACGTACAGAAGCTGACAAGTCATTTGATAATATTCCTGACTGGTTCCTACAGCCATCGTTGAATCATCCAGTATTACGAATGTGCTTTCGGAGACCCTATCAAGGGTATGAATACGTACTCGATCGCTACCCAGAACTCCTCGATACTACTACTAATTGGGCAGGTTGGGACCAGTTTGGGCGTTTAGTGGTAGCACGCGCTGGTGCGATCGAGCGTTACACTTTAGACGACCTTACGCAAGGCAAACCTTCATTCCGCTATGATCTCAATGACCTGACACCACCGCCTCGATCGCCACGTTCCTCAACTACTCTCACATCTGTTGAGTATCCAGACACAGCGCTTTCACTCGGCCCTGATGAACAAGGACTTTACCACTACTTGGGAAAATTGACTAGACGCGATAGGGTTAGAATACCCTCTGGTCATCCGATTCGTACTCAAGCTGATTTACAAGCGATCGCACCGATACTGCGCGAGGATCGGGATTGGTCTTTTGAAAAGCCCCAAACTTACGTTGTTACCGTCGATGGAGTGTTTGTTCTGGGTGGGAGAGTGAACAAACACGTTGATATCACCAATGGTGAACCCGTACTGGCTGCTGGCGAAGCCATGCTAGAGGAGCAACCCGATGCTACATGGCAGATTACGGCAATTAATAACCGTTCCTATGAGTATATGCCCCATGCCTCTTCGTGGGAGGTGGTAGAACGAGCACTCAGTACCACAGGCATTCCGTATCCACACAACGGTTTTACTGAAGTCTATCCACTCGAAGGTAGTTGGGGTGATATCCTGTCAGTCCTACGAGAATAGGCGCAACATCCCATATACCCTTTTATTCAAGCCTCTGTTCTTGAACGACTATAAATCCTTTTAATGTCCCATCATCCGCAAAAAGCATAGCCGTGCGAACCTTTTGATTTTCTCCTACAAAGGTGATCGTTTCAATCTCTCTTGGCAGACCGGTGGCATTATTAATGATTTTAAAGGTAATGATGTTATCCTCTTGTTCTGAAGCCGTTAATTGACAATCTTTCAATCGTGGCTCTTCCCCTCTAATCTCTAGTTTTACCTTACCTTCACCCATAGGGAGAACATCAAAGCTATGAGTATAGGTTGTTCCATCAGGGTAAGTAAAAGTATTGGTGAGAACCCACTTATTCGCGTGTGCTTCCCAGGTTTGAAGTATTTGGTAACGCTT
>JBFLZA010000666.1:0-4985 GCA_040756535.1 Cyanobacteriota bacterium | reverse complement strand
TTCCACTTTGGGAGGAACCTGTAAGTAAACCTCCCGATGAATGATGCCGTCTTGTTCCATCTCCCGCAGTTGTTGCGTGAGCATCTTCTGAGTAATGCCGTGCAAAGCGCGGTGAAGTTGACCAAAACGCTTCACACCTGAGAACAACTCGCGCAGAATCAAGACTTTCCAGCGTCCTCCAATCACTTCTAGGGTTCTCTCTACTGGGCAACAGGCTCTTTCGGTACTAACAGCTTTGGCTTCCATAGTATCTTTTTGGGTACTACCTTACTTTAAAGTGCATACTTCCCATAATAACCTTACTGACTATAAAGTATAAATATGCTCCAAAAACACCAAAAAAAAGACAAGAATCTGGTGTTAATTTTTCGAGGAGAACCCAATGAGTGAGCCTGTTATTGCCGATAAAAAGCCTGTTGTTCTTGAACTGGAAGCCGGAACTTACTACTGGTGTAAATGCGGTCAATCGAAAAACCAACCGTTTTGTGATGGTGCCCATAAAGGAACTGAATTTACACCCCTCGCTTTTGAGGTAACGGAGAAAAAACGGGTAGCACTTTGTAACTGCAAATATACGAGTAATCCCCCGTATTGTGATGGCACTCACAGTAAACTGTAAACGGCTCAACGATGAATTGTGACTTTCATAATTCATCATCCACAATTCAGAATTTTTTAATTAGGAGAAAAAAATGCTGACCATTCGCAAAGCGGAAGATAGAGGCCATGCTAACCACGGTTGGTTAGATACTTACCATACTTTTTCCTTTGCCAACTACTACGACCCCAAACACATGAGTTTTCGTTCTTTGCGAGTCATTAATGAAGACTGGGTGAGTCCCGATGCTGGTTTTGGAACACACGGCCATCGCGATATGGAAATCATTACTTATGTATTGGAGGGAGCACTAGAACACAAGGACAGTATTGGGAATGGTTCAGTCATTGAACCCGGTGATGTACAGCGTATGAGTGCAGGTACAGGTATCCGGCACAGTGAGTTCAATCACTCCCAAACCGAGACAGTTCACTTGTTACAAATTTGGCTGTTACCGGATACGCAGGGATTGCAACCTAGCTATGAACAACGGAATTTCTCGCCTGCAAAGACGCCAGGAAAACTGCAGTTAGTGGCAGCTAGAGATGGGCGGGAAGGTGCCGTTACCGTTCATCAGGATGTGGAGTTGTATGCTGGGGTTCTTAAAGAAGGCGATCGCACTTCTCATACCCTCAAGCCTCAACGTCATGCTTGGGTTCAGGTTGCTCGTGGTGCGATTACTTTAAACGGTGTGCCTTTAAATACTAGTGATGGTGCGGCTATCAGTGAGGAGACGGAAGTTACGATCGCAGCGACTCAAGATGCTGAGATTCTGCTGTTTGATTTAGCGTAATGCGGCATGAGATGGAACTTAAGCGATCGCTTTTGATTGTGAAAGAGCGATCGCGTTTTTTTTATTAGCTTTGAGTCGGTAGGGCAATGGCGATTAAGTCTTCGATCTTTTTGATGTTTGGATCGCCTGCTAAGTAGCCGATGCCGCGATGCAGGTGGAGGCGAAATTGGGTAGCAAGGGTTTCTTTGTCGAGAGGTAAGCCGTCGTTATGGCAGCGTTGTTTGAGGGCGATGACGAGAATATCGGACATTTCGCCGCCGAAAACTCGCCAGGTGAGTTCGACGTTGCTATCGGCAGGGATGGGGACTGGGGAGGGGATGCTGGGTTCAGCGAGAGAACGGCAGAAGGCCCAACGGCAGAGGATGTTCCATTGGTCGATTTTGGTGAAGCGTTTTAGTTTGGTCAGTTGGTCTTTGGCGGATTGGGAGAGTCTGATGCGATCGATTGGGGGTTCCATGAGGAGTGTTTTGTTTTTTGTATAACCGCAGATGAACGCAGATAAACGCAGATGAATGCGGATGTTTGTAGATGGGGAATTGGATTAGTTCTGATATAGGTGTATCTGCAAGTTAAAAATTTTGAACAATGCGTCTGACTTCTACTTTTGGGTTACCGAAGTTGAGGAGTAGGCAAAGAGTTAATTTTGTCGCCTTAATGTAATTTAGACACTGAGCTATTTCTTTTTCCCCGATAGTTCTGATGGCTTTAAGTTCTACCAGTACACATCCTCCAACTAGCAAATCAGCCCAATACTCCCCTACTACAATTCCGTCGTAATAGACATTAATTTTGAACTGAGGTTCAACCCTCGAACCCGCCTTAAGTAGTTCATGCACTAAAGCATTCTCATAAACCTTCTCCAAAAAACCACATCCCAACTTATTCCCAACAGTAAATGCACATCGAATAATCTTCTCCGTAACCTGATTTAATTCCCATCTGCGTTTATCTGCGTCCATCTGCGGTTAAAAAATTTTACCTCTCCAACCCTACCAGAAATCCCCAGACTTAGTCATAGCTAATAACCACAAAAATACATTCCCCCTACCTCAACCCGCTTCGCAGTATTCCCTTCCGGCACCAGAAGATCAAACGAGTTACCTTCGTAACCCGGTCTCCACAAAACAATTATCGGTGGCTGACCAGCTTTAAGTTGAAACGCACCCATCGGCTGGGGAATTCCCGGTTCAACCTGTGAGAAGTTAACAGGTTCTAAAAGGTCTGGATTCCCGAAATCATACTTTTCCACCTGTTGCGTGTAAATGGCACGATTGTTCATCGCCACCGTTAACTTAGCTTTGTATTTTCCCTGTTTTTGCAACAAAATTGTCGCTGGGCCAGCTTTCCAAGCTTTGGCCTTATTGCGTTGGTTAGCGGGTAATAGATTGGTAGGAATGCTGTCTAGGGATGGTGCTGTTAGGGGAATTGCTGTGGCGTTGGTTGCGGCAGTTGGAGGTAAAATCCAGACTGGCCCTTCCGGTGATCGTGTCTGGCTGGAAAAACTCGCCATTGCGGTTGGGATACTGTCGCAACCGTAGCCTTCTTGGGAGGAACGCAAAAAGTTGACTTCTTGTTTGAATCCCGGTGCAACGGCAACTAATGGCGTCCCTGGTTTTACGTTGGCCCAATCTTCCGAGAAGATGACAATTTGACCATTGGGATGGGAAGGAGACCAGGGAAATCTAGGCTTGCTTTGAGTCGCTACGGTGGTAAATCCCAACCAACCGGGAACAGGGAGTGTCTGCGCTGGGAGGTTTGCGGCTGTTTGCTTTGTTGCTTGTTTGGAGGTAGGGGTAAAGTGGGATTTGAGTTGTCCTGATTTGGCTATGCCGCCAGTGAGTAATAGTAGGCTGACTATTGGTACGAACCAAGCTATGAGTTGTTGTTTGGGTCTGTTCATATTTACCAGAAATATTGTCCTTCTGTGGCAAAGGTTGGACGTTGGGTTGAGTCGTATTCCCAGAGATATTCCCGTGCGATCGCATCGAGTTTTCTCACTTATTCCACTTCAACTTTGCTGATATCGGTATCGGCAGACAGTAATATTACTTAATGACGAATAGCAGGGAAGTATCGTTCCCCTCAGTTACTGTGGTGGGATGAATCACGAGTTCAAGAAAAATCACTTTAAACCCAAAGCAGCTTTTTAGAATCAATCCCAGATGCAAATTAACTATATATTTTAAAAAAGTTAAGTTAAAAACTTAAGAGCCGTTTTAACTATTCCCCTAACTGGCAACTTTTTACTTACAGCGGATTTCACCTGGGTAAAGTCCACAAACTATGTGTTCTTCGCTATGTATAAAGCCTGTTTTACTTGGAGAATTCTGAATTTTGGCTCGGAGAATTCTGCTGTATATATCCGAAGCACGGCTAGTCTTTACTAAAATTCATTTTTTTGTCAATGTCCCCATTCAAATGAATTCTTTCAAAAAGAATAAGGGATAAGCAAGAACTCCTTGCCCATTCCCCCATTCCCAGCAGCTCCTGTGTAGCCGATAAAAATAGAAAAGATTAAACTGTTACTGACACAAGTGTGTCAAAATCTATCCTATGATGCTTGACTATGCTAGAGAAACAAGATATGGAATGGGAGACACGGCGGTTAGAACCCGGTACCCTGTGGGCGAAGGTGAAGGAGCGAACCGAATACGCTCTCCAATGCGGTGCACTTCAGTCCTTTCAGACGGACTGCAAATTTGTTGAGCAAGATGGCGTTAACTTCCTGGTTCGCATTATGCCCAACCTCGCACGTAAGGAAAAGGCGAAAAAGAACCAAGAAGAGGAAAGCGCTTCCTCTGGCACAGACATCAACCCGTTCCTACCCTACGACAAGGATTTGTTTGTTACGGATATTTCCGATACACATCTGTGCCTGTTGAATAAATATAATGTTATCGATCATCACCTGTTGATGGTTACGCGCTCATTTGAACACCAAGAGAATTGGCTGAGTTTGAGGGATTTTGAGGCGATGTGGGCTTGCCTTGCTGAAATTGATGGCTTGGTGTTTTACAATGCGGGGACAACCGCAGGTGCTAGTCAGCGACACAAGCACTTGCAACTGGTTCCACTGCCTTTAGTCGGAAAGGGACCGAGAGTACCGATTGAATCTGTCCTTTCATCGGCAGTTTTTGAGGGTTCTGTTGGTACTGTACCCGCGTTTCCTTTTGCTCATGCGATCGCACGATTAGACCCCGCCTGGGCAACATCACCATCGGACGCCGCCTCTTCCACCCTAGATTCCTATTTCCACCTCCTACGTGCGGTGGGTTTGATTAAAAATCCGATCTTAAACGGGGTTCGACAAACGGGTGCTTACAATCTGCTGGCGACACGGAAATGGATGCTAATTGTACCGCGATCGCTAGAGGCTTTCGATTCAATTGGTGTAAATTCCTTAGGATTTGCAGGTGCTCTTTTAGTGCGTTCCTCAGAACAAATGAAGGTTTTAAAAGAGTCCGGCCCGATGAGGGTTTTGCAAAGTGTCGCTTTACCCAATGAACTCAAGGTTTAAATAAGTGATTGAGTTATGAAGTATCTACTGTAGGGGGCCGACAAATAAGTGGCCCACACAAAATTGTGTTAAATAAA
>JBFLZA010000665.1:0-5000 GCA_040756535.1 Cyanobacteriota bacterium | reverse complement strand
GGGAGAGACGCTCACTTCTGGAGCCGCGAGAATTGCCTGGAGTTCGGAGCCAAAAAGGAATGAAGTGCTGGTTTTTGTATAAAAAAAGGGCTTCTTCCCTAAGCGATCGCGAGCGGCGAATAGCCTTTTGTGATTAGAATCCCACACGGCAAAGGCGAACATCCCCCTCATTTTGCTCAAGCACTGTGTCCCATACTCTTCATACAGATGGACAATCACCTCCGTGTCCGTGGCTGTGCGGAAAATGTGTCCTTTTTCAGTAAGTTCAGCTTTTAGCTCCTGAAAATTGTATATTTCACCATTGAAGGTGACCCAAATGGTACCATCCTCATTCGGTAGGGGAGCTACGGCTCGACTGCTCAAGTCAATGATGGAAAGCCGCCTTTGCCCAAGACCTATATGGAGGGACGTGTAGATGCCTTCATCATCTGGGCCACGGTGGACAAGCCTCTGGCACATTTTAGCGATCGCTGCCCGGTCTACCACCTCTTGTTTAAAGTTGACTTTGCCGCTAATTCCACACATAAAGAATATTGATAATGATTAGTCGGTTTCCCAATTAGACAGATTTACCTTAGATTAGACAAGAGTCATTAGCAGTGCTCTGTTCTAGATGATGTGTAGAATATTTGCACACCCAACGGCAAAATGTAGAAGGTTGAGTTAAGTGGACGAGCAATTGAGGCAACGCACTGAGCATCAGGATCTCCAGTATGAAGATGAGATTCCTTGGAAAGATATAGCCAGTTTTTTAGTTCGTAATGGAAAGTTATTAATACTGATTACAGTCCTTTTATCCACGGTCAGCATTATTTTTTCGTTACTCCAACCCAAACAATACCAGAAACAACTGACCCTGTTAGTCAAATCTACTTCTATTTCGTTGTCAAATCCTCGTATACCTTCCCCGACAATGGATATCCATCAAATTGGGGCTATAGCTGTTAAGTTTTTGCAGAACGTCAACCTACAGCAAACTACTGCTAATTCTAAATATGACCCTACGACCCAGCAGATTGACTTAACGCTGCTAGCCCCTAATGCCAGTGCTTTGACCAATGCTGGCACAAAAGTCGTTAACCACCTAGAGATAGGCTTGGGAAAAATACTGAGTAACTCTGTAGAGACTAGCCTGATCGCTACAGAAATGGAACTCAAGAGAAGCCAACGAATTTTAGAACAACTCAAGCAGCAAAGTTCTCAATTTTCTCCTACTAATGAATCTAGGTTAGGTGCATTGGAGACGCAGCGAGCTCTACAGCTAGCTAACATTGCTCAACTTGAATTTGACAAACAGTACCTAGAGCAAGCACAGAAAAATCTTGCCGCATTTACAAATCAAGTCATCTCCATACAGATTCTGTCTGAATCAGACATACCGCCACAAAGCCGCTCTCTAGTAAAAGTATTACTCATTGCTATCATTGCCAGTTTCCTGGTTTCTGTTCTTGTTGTCCTAATTCGCGACCAAATCCTGCGCCTGAAACATGAACTAGCTCAACAGAAACCTCAGGGTAGCTCAAGCGTCTAAGCAAGGGTATCCTTGAAGGTTGCTGCCAATCGTCTGTGGGGATCAATTTCATGCCCAAGCGAGTGTTCTTTCCCTCGATATATCGGCTAGGACAACTGAGTCTAGATGCCTTCGTTGCTTGGTCAGCTTGTTGCCTCGCCTTTGCACTCCGCTTTGACGGAGACATTCCAATCAATTACCAAACCTTAGCTTGGACTCTGCCTTTAGTCGCCATTCCAGGGCGTTTACTCTTCCAGACGGCGTTTGGTCTTTATCAGCAAGTTTGGCGATTGTTTGGCCCGAAAGATACGACTTCCCTATTCACCGCCGTTACGCTCTATTCCCTCCTGATTCTTGTTACCACCCGCATATTGATTCCCCGCTTTCAGTTTTTTGATGGGATTCCCCTCGGTGTTGCCGCCATTGACTGGAGCTTCTGCCTCATCGGGATGATGGGAATGCGCTATGCTCGTCGCTGGTCACTTTCTCATTACCAGATGAGTCGCTACTCCCGCCGTACTCGTCGGAAAGGGCTTCCCTCAACCGATCAACAGCGGGTACTCCTGGTAGGAGCAGGCATGGCCGGTTCCCAAATCGTTGAGGAAGCCCGACAAAACCCCCACATTAATCTGAAAATTGTTGGCTTTGTGGATGATGACCCAACCAAAATAGGGCGGAAAGTGCAGGGAGTGCCAGTTCTCGGTAAGACTTCTCAGATGGCGGCGATCGCACAAAGCTTAAATGCTGATGAAGTACTGATTTGTATGCCTTCCGCCAGTGCTTCACAAATTCGTAGACTTGTCAAGCAAGCTCGTGGTTCTTCGCTTAAACTCAAAGTTTTACCGGGACAGGCGGAAATTTTACGCGATCGCAGCCTCGCCCCCCAAGCCAGAGAAATCCAAATTCAGGATATTCTGGGACGCCCCGAAATTCGACTGGACTTCGACACAGAATTTAACGTGCAATTTTCCAGTACGCGATCGCAAATCTACCAGCACACCGTCCTCGTCACAGGAGCCGGGGGTAGTATCGGCTCCGAAATCTGTCGTCAGCTAGCGCGTCTAGAACCCAAACACCTGCTGCTACTCGGACGTGGGGAAAACAGTATCTTCAACATCGAACAAGAATTAAGGCGAGACTTCCCCCATCTAAAACTAACTGCCCTTATTGCCGATATCCGTCATCAAACTCGCCTCGAACAGCTATTCAAAGCCTGGAAGCCAGATATCGTCTTCCACGCCGCTGCTCATAAACATGTCCCTTTGATGCAGCATAACCCCACAGAGGCGCTAGAAAATAACGCCTTGGCTTCTTTCCACTTAGCCAAGCTGGCTAATACTTATAGCGTTAAAACCTTCGTTCTCATCTCCACGGATAAAGCCGTTGAGCCTAACAACTTCATGGGGCTGAGCAAGCGTTTGGCGGAACTTTTAGTTAAAGCCTGTGCAGGTCAAGGCCATACTCGCTTTCTGGTCGTGCGGTTCGGTAACGTCCTTGGCAGTCGTGGCAGTGTCGTCCCGATTTTTCAAGCACAAATTGCCAGAGGCGGCCCCGTTACCATCACCGACCGTGAGATGACCCGCTACTTTATGACGACACCAGAAGCATCTCAGTTAGTCCTCCAAAGTCTTTCAGTGGGTCAATCCGGTCAAACCTTAATCCTGGATATGGGTCAACCTGTGAAAATTTTGGACTTGGCAGAACAAATGATTCACCTAGCGGGTCTGACTCCAGAAACTGATATCCCGATCCAGATTACAGGCTTACGACCTGGCGAGAAGCTGCATGAATCATTAGTGAATTCTCATGAACAGGTTACACCAACAGCACATCCCAAAATTATGGCAGTTTTTAGCCCATCACCCCCTGTTGACACCTTTTTCCAAGTCCTGGCAATCCTTAAAGAAGCAACGGCGAATGCCTTACCGCCCGATCAACTTTGGTCGCTGGCACAGCATTGTGTCGTAACTTTAGAGCCCCCAGCGCCAGTCAGGGATTACTCAGAAAAAATTGACCCATCTGCTACTGATGAACCGTTGAGCAATCTACCTCACTGACAAATAGAGCTAAGTTCCGGTCATCCAGGGAAAGCCCTTGAGACTTGGGATTAAACACAGATTCGGCTTGCAGCCGCACGACATACCAGCCTGTTTCCGGTGTGCCATTTAAGTGAAACCGCTTTTCCTCTCCCAGTTTCTTTAGCTGTTCCCGCCCTTGGATCATTGGCTTAGGCAGCTCTTGGGTTTGCCAGATCCACGTTGAAAACTCCCTCCCCTTGACCAAACTGTAAACAGATATATCAAAAGACAGTGGCTTCGCCTCAGAATAGTCAGGTCTGGGGGCTTGTACTGCAAAATCTAAATCGCGCCGTCCACAACTCTTGACCAGAAATGCACAATCCTGTCCGCACCAGCGTCCTGCTCGACCCGCAGACGTTTCCCAAGGGTACATATTTCGCGACCAACTAATCCCAAGATTGGACTGCTGAGGCGGGTAAAAAGCCGATACACTAATCCAGCGTGTATTATCCGGATAAGCTGGAGCAAACGATAGATAATGCCGTTTGGGCCAATAACGTCCGCCATTCTCAAGTACTAGTGATAGCTCATCTGGGCCGTCAACAGTCAGACGAAAGCCACTTGAATCACGCCAATGAACGCTCATTGGCTTCTGAAGCGGAACGCTTTCATATACAGAATAAGCTTTGCCTTCTGCCGTTGCAAAAGAGGTAAGCGCAACAGACGGACTCAGCCAGCGCATGATTTTTAGATTGGGTTGAGCCAAGTATGCAGTAAACGACTGTCCACCCCAGTTGAAATTTAAAGCACAAAATAAGTTTCCTAAAACACAGGTACCTGTCAGCACAGCAAAGACAACGCTAGGAGGGAACCGTTTACTCCCCAAGAATAGGTTGTGTCGCCGCACGCACTCTTGCTCTTGCTGCTTAGGTCGGTCTAACGGCAACGGACTGTCCTCATAGAACGGTAAACCAGCTAGAGTTCCCCAAAAGATCGCATGAATATAGAACGTTGAACGGATATAGTTGATCTCTTGAACTAAGACCGGAACCAAAAATGAGCTGACCGCTAAAAGGAATAGTAAGCTCCTCCCAGGCAGAGAACGGGAATTTTGGTAGACAGCGAGGGCAATTAAAACCAGAATGCTGAGAACGAGCAAGGTGTGGACGAGACCTAGTTCTACTAACATCTGGAGAAAAAGGTTGTGAGCAGTATCAAAAACATAGAGCATGTTATGACGCTGCCCGTAGTCCGAAATTAACTGAAACCAACTCGCATATCCATGTCCAAAAACAGGTGCTTGCTGAAAAATCTCCCAAGCGGCTTTCCAGATTTCAAGCCGTGCCACATCAAATGATAGAGGGCTTGACTTCCAGGCATAACCCATGGATTGAGCAGACTCTTGCAACAGCTTTTGATTGTTCAGTGTGGAATAGATCCCACTGCCAATCAGGGCAAGCACAGTCCCGCCG
>JBFLZA010000664.1:0-5008 GCA_040756535.1 Cyanobacteriota bacterium | reverse complement strand
ACGGCTCTACAGTTTACATCCTGTCCCGTGCGATTCACCTAAAAGACGTCCAAGGACAAGTTATCCGGATGATTGGTGCCCATACCGATATTACTGAACTGATTGAGACTCAGGAAGCCTTGCGGGAACTTACTCAGCGAGAACGGGAGAAAGCGAGCCAGTTAGAACTGACCTTGCAAGAACTGCAACAAACCCAAGCACAATTGGTGCAGAGGGAAAAAATGGCCAGTTTGGGTCAGTTAGTGGCGGGAGTTGCCCATGAAATCAACAACCCCACGAGCTTTATTTATGGCAATATCCATCCAGCGAGTGAGTATGCTCGAGATTTGTTACATCTTATCGAGCTGTATCAGCACCATTATCCCAATCCAGTGGCGGAAATTGCCGAACAACTCGAACAGATTGAACCGGAATTTATCGCTGAAGATTTTCCCAAACTTTTGAACTCGATGAAAGAAGGTGCCGAGCGAATTACCCAAATTGTTCTGTCATTAAGGAATTTTTCCCGCCTTGATGAAACAGAGCTCAAGTGGGTCGATATTCATGAAGGCATCGATAATACTCTACTGATCTTGAAACACCGACTGAAACAACAGCCTCATCGGTCGGCAATTCAAGTCTTCAAGCAATATGGAAATCTGCCTCGTATAGAGTGTTATCCAGGTCAGCTCAATCAAGTCTTTATGAATATCCTCAGTAATGCGATCGATGCCTTAGAGATGAGGGATGAGGAATGGGATATGGAGTGGGGAGAACTTGAACCAATTGCAGGTTCCCATACTCATGATTCAATCCCTATGATTTGGATTTGTACTGAGGTGATGGAGTCTAATAGGGTCATCATCCGCATGACAGACAACGGCCCTGGTATCACTACCGATGCTCAAGAGCGGTTATTTGACCCCTTCTTTACGACCAAACCACCGGGGAAAGGGACAGGTTTGGGGTTGTCAATTAGTTATCAAATTGTTGTAGATCGGCATCAGGGGAAACTTTGGTGTCATTCAGCTCCTGATCACGGCACAGAATTTGCGATCGAGCTACCTATTATTCAACACTAATAACAGATTTTGGATTTTGGATGCAAGGATTTTGGATTGACCCCATGGATAAATCCGGAGGCTTGAAACAAGGAAAATTTTTATTTCTCTCCACGACTCAAATCTGGGGCTTGTCTCCAGCTTTGGACTTGGTCCCAATAAATTATTTCATAAGTCATAGAGAAAAGGATGCCAAAATCTATGAAAATTGCGACATGGAATCTTGAGCGCCCAAAACTTAAAGGGTGGAAGAAAAATCCGAAAATTCAGGAACAGATTGATGAAATCAAGGCTGATATTTGGATACTCACTGAGACGAATAGTGTCATCCACCCCGAAAATGATTCCTCTTCCCCAAATAATTACGAGGAAATTGCCACACCCCCAATCTCTGACTATCATAACCCTGGAGAAAATTGTTCAACTATTTGGTCTCGCTACCCAATCAAGAGGACGTTTCTAACTTTCGATCATTCAATGGCTGTGTGCGCTGAAATTTTATCGCCGCTTGGTAACTTTCTCGTCTATGGAACCATTATTACTTGGGCAAACGATAAGGGCCCGACAGGAACATCAAGAAAGTGGCAAGAACATTACAAATCAATCGCCTCTCATGCTCAAGATTGGGCAAAACTGAACCAAGGTTTGCCTTTATGTGTAGCGGGTGACTTTAACCAAACGCTGAGTGGCCCAACTGGATACGGAACCCGTCAAGGACGGAAAATAGTTGAGTGAGACACTCCAAGAAAACGACCTTGTTTGTGTTACAGATAAGATTCAATACAATATTGACCACATTTGTTTCAGCACAGACTGGGCAAAGCGAGTCAATCAAGTGAATACTTGGCGAGGTTTTACCCCTGATGGTAAACCTGTGAGCGACCATCAGGGCGTCTACGTTGACCTGTGTTGATTAGGTAGCGTGTTCTCGATACCAGTTAATCGTATTTTTTAGCCCTTGCTTAAAACCGACATCGGCTGTGAAGCCAAACGATTGCTCTGCCCGTTCTATATCCAAACAACGGCGGGGTTGCCCATTCGGCTTATCAGTTTCCCAGATAATTTCACCCTCAAATTCCATCAAGTCACAAATGAGTTCAATTAAATTACGAATTGAGATTTCTTCACCTGTTCCCAAATTAACGGGTTCTGGGTCATTGTAAGATTGAGTCCCCATCACAATACCCCTTGCCGCATCAGTTGAGTAAAGAAACTCACGAGTCGGACTTCCATCACCCCATACAGGTAATTTTTTGTCTCCGTTTTGCTGTGCTTCGTGTACCTTGCGAATTAATGCCGGGATAACATGAGAACTTCTGGGGTCGAAGTTATCTTCTGGGCCATACAAGTTGACCGGCAGCAGGTAAATACCATTAAAGCCATACTGCTGCCGATAAGCTTGTAGCTGAACTAAGAGAGCTTTCTTGGCGATGCCGTAGGGAGCATTGGTTTCCTCCGGGTAGCCATTCCACAGGTCGTCCTCTTTGAAGGGCACGGGAGTAAATTTAGGATAGGCGCAGATCGTACCGACACAGACGAACTTTTGGACACCTGCTTGATAGGCAGCATGAATGAGTTGAGTGCCCATCATCAGGTTGTCATAAAATAGTTCGGCAGGCTTTTCCCGATTTAAACCAATGCCGCCAACATGGGCAGCCAGGTGAATGATGATATCCTGCTGCTGGACGACTTGTTGGCAGGCGTCTAGGGTGCGGAGGTCATAGTTGTGCGATCGCGGCACTGTAATCTTCTCTTGAATAGCCCCAGCGGCAATAAGCTGCTCAACCACCTGACGCCCTAGAAATCCAGCCCCTCCCGTGACCAGAATCCTTTTATCACTCAAATCTAAAGTTGCCATATTGGAGTTTTGCTCCTTGCTTTAGGAACTTTTGTTGTCATCCGCCACGGATTAACTAACAGCTTTCATCCAGAAAGCTTGCCAGCTCAATCAACCATGCTGCCTATAGCCTGACGAATATAGGCATTATCCTCTAGCAGATGTGAATTCTTGCTATGAGGAGAAGATAAGCCCAGTGCTCGTAAGTCTGCTTCTACCATTAAAGCGACTAACTCCTCAAAGGTCACAGAGGGTTTCCAACCCAGCTTTTGTTGCGTCTTAGCGGGGTCACCAATGAGTAAATCGACTTCAGCCGGACGTAGGTAACGGGAGTCAAACTCTATATAGTCCTGCCAATTAAGATTGACATAACCAAAGGAAACATCCAGAAATTCTCGAATGGAGTGAGTTTCACCTGTAGCTACGACATAATCATCCGGTTCATCTTGCTGTAGCATCAGCCACATCGCATTGACATAATCTTTTGCATAGCCCCAATCTCGCTTCGCGTCAAGATTACCTAGGTAGATTTTTTTCTGCTGGCCGGCAATAATTCGTGCGATCGCTCTTGTAATCTTGCGAGTAACAAAGGTTTCGCCCCGTCGGGGAGATTCATGATTAAACAGTATTCCATTACAGGCAAACATTTCGTAGGACTCGCGATAGTTCACGGTTTGCCAGTGAGCGTAAACCTTGGCACAGGCGTAGGGACTGCGGGGATAAAACGGCGTTGTTTCTTTTTGAGGGACTTCTTGTGCCTTGCCAAACATTTCAGACGAACCCGCCTGATAAAAGCGCACGTCTATGCCGGTACGATTTCCATAATCTCGAATGGCTTCCAATAGACGCAAAGTACCCATTGCCACAGAATCAACGGTGTATTCTGGGGAGTCAAAGCTCACCCTTACATGAGATTGAGCACCCAAATTGTAGATTTCTACAGGCTTGACTTCCTCTAAAATCCGACGCAGGGTTACGCCATCTGTCAAATCACCATAGTGAAGAAACAATCGAGCGTTTTCATTGTGGGGATCTACGTAGATGTGATCGATTCGGTCAGTGTTAAAGGTCGAAGTCCGCCGAATAATCCCATGAACTTCATAGTCCTTTTCCAGTAACAACTCACTCAAATAAGAGCCATCTTGACCTGTAATACCTGTAATTAGCGCTCGTTTGCGTTGCGTCATTCTTTAATCTTCCTATGATGAATAGAGGCTCTCACCGCAGCTCGTGTGCCTATGAAAGCTCGCTATCCCAACAAGGGGTGTTGGGAAGTAAACAAATCACTCCCTACGTTAACCTAAAATTTTCGCATCGCTAAGCTTGCCGTAGGGATAAATGAGCCGTTGTTTGAACGATGGCGACTAGCCAATGCTCCAATTAGCACCAAGCCTAATCCTCTGGATTAATGGTACTACCCTGAGAATATTAGCGCTAAGTGTACTCGCATGAGCGGAGGATAGTTGAGAAGGTTCAGTATCTACCAAGACAGTAACCGTCCCAATTCTAGTGAGTGTAATACGCCGCAGGCACTTCTAGGATGGCTACGCTTAGTTTCTTATACCTTAATAACGCCCTAGTCCGCGATCGCACTAAAGCGTTATCAAGGATGCGCCTGATGAGGGGAGATGAGGACTCTCGGTGGTTGCAGACTCAACCCTCGTAACCCTAAAAAAAAGAGGTATTAATTGTACCTCTTTTTCCTTCAGTAGGCACCATTATTTTTAGGGAAAACAATCACGCCAAGGGTTTTGATAATTAGCCATAAATCCAACCAAAAGTTGCGGAAGTTGACGTAGTAAACATCCATTTGAACCCGCAGTGGATAAGGAATGTCATTACGCCCGGAAACTTGCCACAAGCCAGTAATCCCCGGTCGAATTGTCAAAACTTTGTCCATATGATGTCCGTATTTATGCAGTTCTTCTGGCACTAAGGGGCGGGGCCCCACCACACTCATATCTCCCTTTAAGACATTCCAGAACTGAGGAAACTCATCAAGACGAGTGAGTCGCAGAAATTTCCCAATTCCTGTAATTCGGGGGTCTTGCTTGAGTTTGAAATTATCTTCAAATTCCTCCCGGAGTTGAGGCGAGGTTGTGATCATGTCTGTCAACATTTCATCCGCATT
>JBFLZA010000663.1:0-5020 GCA_040756535.1 Cyanobacteriota bacterium | reverse complement strand
GAATCCGCCACCGCCACCACCGCCACCCCCACCAACCCCACTACCAACCCCATCACCCTCACCCCAACCAGACACCAATACAATTTCTAAAGACATCCAGGGAGCAACTTTCGCGACTACAGGAATCAGTAGAATTAACACGATCGCTAGAATCTTACTCAATACAACATCTATTCTGCGCGAAGATATCGAGCAGGCACTAGCAGATGGTCAAATCGAAAAAGCGATCGCGCTGCTAGAGCAACTGAGGATGCAAGAATTTCAGAATTACTTTGAGGGAAATCTCACGGCCGATACCACTGAATCTGCATCACTAGAACAAACCCAAGCTGTACTCAGCAGCATTGCCGAAAATACAGGGAAAACCCCAGCCGTTATTTACGTCTTCACCCAACCCGACCAATTACAACTCATATTAGTTACCCCTACAGATAAACCCATTCTCAAAACCGTCTACGACACGAATAACGATGCCTTGCTCAAAATGGTGTCAAAATTCCGTTCAGAAGTCACTGAACCGAGGAAAAAAACAGGCTATCAAGCGGCAGCAAAGCAACTGTATCAATGGCTCGTTGCTCCCTTAGAATCTGAACTCCAAGCGAAAAAAATAGATACTTTAGTGTTCTCGATGGATGCCGATCTGAGGTCGCTACCATTAGCAGCTTTGTACGACGGGCAACAATTTTTAGTAGAAAAATACAGTATTGGTTTAATTCCCAGTATTAATTTAACCGATACTCGGTATGCAGACGTTAAAACGACTGAAGTGTTAGCAATGGGAGCATCAAAATTTGATGACCAAAACCCATTACCAGCCGTACCCGTAGAGTTATCAACCATCGTAGGCAAACAAAATGTAGCAGCAGAAAATCGAGAATTACTGCCTGCTAATCAATTCCAAATTTTATCAAAAGGATTTTGGTCTGGAGAGTCTTTTCTCAACCAAGGGTTCACACTAACCAATTTGAAGGCACAACGCACTCAAACCCCATTTGGCGTGATTCATTTAGCAACCCACGGACAATTTAATCTTGGGGCACCGAGGAATTCTTATATTCAACTCTGGGATACTAAGCTGCGGTTAGATCAATTACGACAAATGGGATGGAATAACCCACCTGTTGAATTATTAGTCTTAAGTGCTTGTCGCACAGCGTTGGGGAATGAAGATGCTGAATTCGGTTTTGGGGGTTTAGCAGTAGCGGCGGGTGTGAAGTCAGCTTTAGCGAGTTTGTGGTATGTCAGCGATGAAGGAACATTGGCACTTATCACTGAGTTTTATCAGCGGTTGAAGACAGCGCCGATTAAGGCAGAGGCATTGCGAGAAGCTCAAATTGCTATGATTAAAGGACAAGTGCGAATTGAGGGAGGAAAGCTGCGAGGAATTGAGCAGGGAGATAGTTCAATTCCCCTACCGCCAGAACTAGAAAACATCGATGATAAAGACCTTTCACATCCTTATTATTGGTCAGCTTTTACGATGATTGGTAGTCCTTGGTAAGGCATTAGAGGAATAAGTTGCGTGGTGCAAAGTCATATGACCTCTCGTTCGATCAGGAACCGTCTTATACTCAAGCTACCAGTAATGCTCTAAATTGATTAGGCATTGAAATCACTCTACTAAGGACATCTGATGAAACTATTCAGCAAAGGCGTCAGCTTACTACTTAGTAGCTTGGCATTGATAGGATTGAGTCCCACAGCTGAAGGGCAGACACGAGTTAAGCCAATCTCTCAGGAGACAAGCAGTAGTACCTTAATTGCCCAAATACAGATACCAACTATCCCTATCAACAAGCTACCTCCTGAAGTTTACTCTACTATCGCTCTAATAAACAAAGGAGGACCATTTCCTTATAAACAAGATGGTACGATCTTCAGGAATCGTGAAAAAAGATTGCCTCCCGCACCTGTAGGATACTACCGAGAGTATACCGTTCCAACTCCAGGCTCTCCGAGCCGAGGAGCACGACGTATTGTCACTGGACAAGGTCAAGAAATTTATTATACTAGCGACCACTATAGAAGCTTTGTAAGGGTGCGATAAGAAAATGGAACAGCTAAGTGCAGTACTCAAGGGTGAACGCAGTCCTGGACTATACAGAGTTACAACGGAAGTCAACATTGATGAGTTATCTTCTCTGTGCCAGGAGTATGGTTTTCAATTTTTCTACATTAATGGAAAAAACGTTACAAGCAAATCTGAATTTTTCCAAAATTGTGCTGAAACGATGAATTTTCCAGATTATTTTGGTTATAACTGGGATGCGTTTGCTGACTGTATGAATGACCTGAGTTGGTTATCAGCGAATGGATATATCCTGCTGTATACTCAACCGGAAAATTTTGCCAACAACGACCCTTCAGAGTGGTCAACTGTACTCTTAGTTTTACAAGAAGCAGTCGAATCTTGGAGGGAAACAGAAACCCCTATGTACATCTTGATTAGAACTGACAGTTTAGCTTTGGATGAGTTGGAAGTTCTCTAAAGAAAGGGTTGGCAAGCCAATTATGATGTGATTTCAATAAGTTGACTAGGACTAAAGTACTAAGATTTATATAGCAAAAGCTCCGCCAGTGATGAGCGATGGTGGAGCTTTTATTTGAACTAACGAAAAGCGATCGCTAATTGGAAAATAGAGAATAGGAGTAGAGAGAGAAATTTCTATACTTTCATAGTGCAACACTCCGCAGGGAGACTTATTAAAGAAGTGAAATGCACACCTGTCTACGGAAGAATGCCTCAAAGAGTCTCATTTCTTAGTAGCTAGCTGACTACGCCATCTCAACGGCAACTGTGCTACCACTGTCAACTAACACTGTATGCGTTCCAGTGTTCCCTTGGTAGAAAAATAAGCTGACGAGTAACAGAAAACCTAAGAGTGAGACACTGAACTCGAAAAATAGTGGGAGAGTAATACTGCGTTCCATAACCATACCTCGCTTACGACAACGAGAGCTAGTACTAGATTCAGGTAGATGCCGGAAGCTCTAGTTGTGTTCTACTACTAAGATAGTTACCAAAACAACTCAATAACTCAGTAATACTAGGGAAATTGCCCTTCTCACAGGTTGGTAATATCCGAAATTATACGGAGGATATCTACTCAGAACTGTTGTAACTCCACTTGGTGGTGGAGCATTAACAGCGTAGTTGCCTCAGGAATCCTACTGAATGAGTGTATCCTGGGAGTTTGTACATTTGCGATCGCAGATTGCCGTTACCCGGTGTTCCTCAGCGAATATTTTTACAATTAAATTAAAGATATGTAAACAACGCAATCGCATGGACTGGCAAGAAGTATCAGGTAGCTGGGTTTTAATTCCTCCTCGTCCTAAGGGGATTGTACATTTTTTGGGTGGGGCGTTTGTGGCGACAGCCCCCCATGTGACGTATCGATGGTTACTGGAGAACTTAGGGCGTCAGGGGTATGCGGTGATTGCCACGCCCTTCGTGAATACACTGAATCATACTGCGATCGCACGGGATGTTCTCAATCGTTTTGAGACAACCTTAAACCGCCTACAGGCAAAAACAATTTTAAGCAAACGCTATCTCCCTATCTACGGGATAGGGCACAGCATGGGCTGTAAACTCCACTTGCTCATCGGTAGTTTATTCTCTGTTGAACGCGCTGGTAATATCTTGATTTCCTATAATAACTATCCAGCGATGCGTGCCATTCCCTTGGTAGAGCAGATTAACGTCAATCCCGTATTCAACATAGAGTTTACCCCCTCACCTTTAGAAACAAACAACCTAATTGCCGATCGCTACCAAGTCCGCCGCAATTTGCTGATTAAATTTACCAATGACGACATTGACCAAACGGTTAGCTTAACTCCAGTTTTGCAACAACGTTTCCCCGATATGGTTGCGGTGCAAATGCTACCAGGCACTCATACAACACCTTTAGGGCAGGATGTCAACTGGAAAGCGGGAAATGTATATACTCCCTTTGATGCGATCGCGCAGTGGATGAAACAAGAAGTCTATCGCGACTTAAATCAATTGAAACAAGCCATTTTTCGGTGGCTAGACCCGTTTTCTTCCGTTTGACCAAAAAAGGCAGAGGCGCTTCGGAACAGGAGGCAGAAGGCAGGAGGCAGAAGGCAGGAGGCAGAAGGCAAAAGGCAGAAGGCTTTTATGGATGCCTTCGACATGCAGCCCACGACACCTGCATGAGTAAGGGTATCAAGCGCCCAGTTGCTAAGTAGCAGACTTATTGTGGGATGGGCATCTTATTGTGGAATGGGCATCTTGCCCGTCCAAATTATGCTGCATTAGATGCACATCAGTTTAACTCTACTAATTATCTGCCTTGATAACAGGCTAACCGTTGATTTAACCGAGTACGAATAGCATTATTTTCCAGCCTTTGTGCCACTTGCCTTGCTTGGGCATATTGTCCAGCTTTGGCATATTCAAGCGCGATCGCTTCTAAAAAGCTACCTCGATCAGAGTCGTCGTCTACTATCGTAAGGTCTGGTGGTGTCCCGAACACAAGGGTTTTAGATTCTGGCCCTTCAATCGTGAGCGTGACTTGCAGGGCTTGAGCTAAAATTTGAGACGCTTGGGTTGTGTTTCCTGCCTGGACATATTGACGAGCGATCGCAACCAACCATCTAGCTTTTTCTTCTGGTGTTTGCAGCAAGTTGACAAACTGATAAGCTTTGGCGTGTTCTCCTGCCTCGATTGACTGTTGGAAAATTCCGTGTAGGCTGGAACTGCGTTCATGCGGTGCCTTCATCGCTTGGGCAACTTGGAGCGCTAAGTCGTAGTGTTGGGCAAAAATGAATCGTTCAACAGTTTCCCGTAACGCACTCGATTGTAAGGATGCGTCTTCGATAGTTTGAGCCACTTGCACGGCTTGAGATACCGTTTGAGAGGCTTGCTTGAGTTGTTGGGAATTGGCATACTCTAAAGCAACAGCCCCAAGTGCATCAATTTTGCTATTGGCACCTTCAGCAGCATTGGCAGCTTGCAGTGCCTGAGTGAAAATAGCAGAGGCACGTTGGG
>JBFLZA010000662.1:0-5027 GCA_040756535.1 Cyanobacteriota bacterium | reverse complement strand
AAGTCTAGCTAAAGACAGAGGGATTAATTTGTAAATTTTTTTTAATATCTAACCCAAGACTGAAGTTTTACGTGACCTGAAGGGCTGAAATCAACTCCTAATTACAGGTATGCACGGATTTCAGCCATTTTCCCTCCAGGTCGGCAATGATGTTTTTTGTAAGCCGAATGTGAAAAGTCGATCAAAGAATCTTGCTGTCCAAGCCAACCCAGCAATAGTTCCTAAGCCAACCCTGGCTTTTCTCGATGCTGTTGCTATTATCGTTGGGATTGTCATTGGGGCTGGCATTTTTGAAACTCCAGCCTTAGTTGCTGCCAATGCTGGAAGTGCCACCTTGGTTATGGTGGTGTGGTTTTTAGGAGGGGTAATTTCCCTGATTGGGGCACTATGCTATGCCGAATTGGCGACAGCGTATCCTCATCCTGGTGGTAACTACCACTACCTGATGCGTGCTTTTGGCAAACCGGTTGCTTTTTTGTTTGCCTGGGCGCGGATGACGGTACTGCAAACGGGTTCGATCGCACTTTTAGCCTTTGTATTTGGTGATTATGCCTCACAAGTTGTGTCATTGGGGGCTTATTCACCCTCTATCTATGCTGCCATTGCGATCGCATTTTTCACGGGACTGAATCTCCTGGGTGTCAGACAGGGGAAGCAGGCACAGAATGGGTTAGCCGCTATACAAGTCCTCGGCTTACTGTTTTTAATTGTTGTTGGTTTTTTGGCAACGTCTAGCGCTGCACCAGCAGTACCCCAAGAACCCGCCTCTTCAACAAACCTAGGCTTAGCGATGGTTTTTGTGCTGCTGTCTTATGGCGGATGGAATGAAGCCGTTTATATCTCGGCAGAGTTGCATAACCTAAAGCGCAACATGATTCGATCGCTTTTGGTGAGTATCGGTATCATTAGCAGCATTTACCTGTTAATCAACTTAGCTTACCTCAGAGGATTGGGACTCTCTGGAATGCAGCAGTCTAACGCTGTGGCAGCAGATTTGATGCGTCAAGCGATTGGCGAACCGGGAGCCATACTCATCAGTTTGTTGATTACGGTTACGGCGTTGTGTTCGATGAACGCCACGATTTTTACGGGGGCGAGAACCAACTATGCTCTAGGAAAAGACTTTTCCCTCTTTTCCTACCTCGGACGTTGGCACCGCAGCGCCAATACACCCAGCCAAGCCTTATTGGTACAAGGAGCAATTGCTCTAGGGTTGGTGTTGTTGGGCAGCCTCACCCGTAAAGGCTTTGAGACGATGGTAGACTACACGGCTCCCGTCTTTTGGTTTTTCTTCTTACTAACCGGGATATCACTGTTGGTTTTACGGAGAAAAGAACCGGATATTCCTCGACCCTTCCGCGTCCCTTTCTACC
This sequence comes from Cyanobacteriota bacterium, assembly GCA_040756535.1. Classification (GTDB taxonomy): domain Bacteria; phylum Cyanobacteriota; class Cyanobacteriia; order Cyanobacteriales; family Coleofasciculaceae; genus JBFLZA01. The sequence continues at coordinate 3,654 of JBFLZA010000662.1, read as the reverse complement.
CCCTGACTCCGATTTTGTTTTGCTTTATCAGTGCTTATCTACTCTACTCCAGTCTTGCCTATACGGGGATTGGAGCGATGGTCGGCGTTGCTGTCGTGGCGGCGGGTATACCCCTGTTGCTATGGATGCGGCGTAGCTCTTCTTGAACAAGCAGCTCATTAGGACTTAATCAAGTTTATCAGGAGAAATCAATCATGCAGTTACACCGAATGTTGTTGTTACTCGTAACCAGTTTGAGTGCTGGTAGCGTCCTGGTAGCAGGGTGCGCTCGGCAACCAGCGCTCACTCCTCAAGTTCAACAACCAGAGGCCAATGTCCAGAGTCCAAGCCCGGTTGCCCAATCTCCAAGCCCGGTTGCCCAATCTCCAAGCCCGGTTGCCCAATCTCCAAGCCCACAACGGGAGCCTGATGTCGTCTATGTCCCAACACCAGAAGTTGTGGTGGATAAAATGCTGGAACTGGCGAAAGTGGGGAAAGACGATGTTCTGTACGATTTGGGCAGTGGTGACGGACGTATTCCCATTACAGCCGCGCAAAAGTTTGGAACGCGAAGCGTTGGCATAGAACTTCGCCCAGAATTGATCCAAGAAGCGAACCAAAATGCTCAATCAGCCGGTGTTAGCGATCGCGTACAATTTCTGGAACAAGACCTATTCCAGACCGATATCAGCAAAGCCAGCGTCGTCACTCTTTACTTGCTGCCTCAACTGAATGTAAAACTACGGCCGAAGATATTTAAAGAACTCAAACCCGGTACCCGCATCGTATCTCATGATTTCGACATGGGTGAGTGGAAGCCTGAACAAGTCGTACAAGTACAAGGCCCATCTCGCGTACACACCGTTTATTCCTGGGTCGTTCCTGAGACAGTACCAGAGAATTTGCGTTAATCCGGACTGGCAACGGCGAGGATTTGTGGAACTGACACGTTCCTCTCGTTCCCACGCAGATTGTTTGTAAGGGCACGGCATTGCCGTGCCCCTACTGTATTGCTCATTACAGGAATTGGAAATCTGCACTACCTTAAACCTCTCCAACTTCGGGTGCAGTTTCTGCATCTACCTGTTTAAAATTCACCTTATTATAGATATCTGCTAGAGAAATTTCAAAGGATACTGAAGAAAGCGCGATCGCATCATCTGATTCATCATATTCGCAAAACGACCATCGCTTCTTATCCGTCTTAGAAAAGTGTTCAATATATTTCCGAGTTTGGTCGAGCAACAAGTATTCCTCAAAGGCCGGAATCGTGCGGTATGCTTCAAACTTCTTGCTGCGATCGTATCCCTTGGTTGACGGTGACAAAACCTCTATAATCACTCTGGGATTGGTAATCGTATCCGTGCGGTTATTATAATACTCCGGCTCTCCTACCACAACCATCACATCGGGATAAGTATAGATGCGCCGCTGAGGTATCCACAACCGCACATCACTCATAAACACTCGATAGTCGAGTTTTTTGAAGGCAAAATTCAGTTCGGTACTGAAGTTGAGTGCTATTTGATTGTGATTAGTAGAACCACCCGCCATAGGAACGATTTCACCGTCAATGTATTCGCTTTTGTAGTCAGCCGCCTCCTCTAGTGCTAGATATTCCTCGGTCGAGTAGTATCGCTTTTGTGTAACTTGCATGGTTCAATGGGGAGCATTTGACAAAAGATTTACGCCTACTCTAGCGCTTGTGCCTAAGTTAACTCACGCAAAAAGTTGCTCAACCAATACCTCACTGGTAGCCAAACAATAACCCTATTCCTGCCAAAGCTACTAACACACCCAAGAAGGCTCTAAAGCTAACTCCTTCACCCATCCCGATTGCAATCGGTAGGACAAACAAAGGGCTAGTAGCCAGGAGTGCTTGGGCAATTCCTGTTGCTGTATATTTCAAAGCCGTCTGTTGTAGCAAAATACCCAAGTAGGTGCTAAACAAGGCAGTGATAGCAATAATGCCCAATAACCGTTTAGACTGCAAGGATTTCAGCCCAACTTGAGGCTGCTGTTGAAACGGTATCCACAACAGCAATATCACAGTACCGCCGATAAGGCGTAATAACGTACTCCATAGAGGGCTAATGGCAGTTTCAGCCAAAGCAGCACGAGATAAAACGGCTCCACTTGCTTGTCCGACTGCCGAAAATAGAGCAAAACTAACACCTCGCAGAGGATTTACCGTTCTACCTGACGTTCCCGGTACCCGTTCACTAATCACCCAACTCACTCCCAATACGGTGAGGAAAATTCCCAACCAAGCCCCTGTACTCAACGCTTCTTGCAAAAAGATGAGGGCAATCAGGGCGGATAGGGGAGGAGCTAACGCTTCCAGTAGCAGTGTGCGTCTTGCTCCCAAGTGGTTCAACGCCTCAAAGTAAAAAGTATCGCCCAAGCCAATGCCCAAGACACCACTCAGCAGCAAGAACCCTAAACTCAAGGTATTCATTCCAGCAGGCAAGTAGTTGCCTTGTAAAATCAAAGTGATAGCGATAAATGCGATCGCAATCACCCCTTTGCTCAAATTCAGTGCCAGTGGTGGTATCTTTTGACCCAAGTGAGTGTAGATAACCGCAGACAGCGCCCACAAAAATGCGGCCCCTAAAGCCGCTATTTCTCCCCCAAACTGAGTCATCAATTCATTCCCAAACATTCTTATCGCACCCCATTGAGTTGTATTCACAACTTACGCAGCTAAGCCACCTATAGGGATACGGTGCGTTACGAGTACAGCTAACATACCCTACACCTTGAAACCTTCTTGTGGGGTAGGCATCTTGCCTGCCTGAAACTCTGCGCTTATCGACGATTAGCAATAAAGTCCCCATAATACCAGCTAAACTTCCAGAACCTTACCAAAGGACAAATGAGAAAGTTATCAGTCTTTTTAGAGATATTGGGCTGTAACTTTTTCAGCTCCAGCTTGCTAGATTTAGAATTGTTGCTAAATGTTGAACCTTTCATGGTTTTAACCTCGTGCATGATACAAGGAATGTCTTTCCCTCAATCGGGTAGAGAAATCGTTTCAGAATAAAGCGGGATGAGAAGAGCCAGAACTCCCCCATTAACTCACCTGATTGGGTGATTCTTCATAACCCAAATTGTGAGAGGTTAAGAATAGATAGCAGCCTTAGCTTCTGCGATCGCACAACTGATGCGATGCAAAAGCCATTAACTTATCGGTAGTAGCGCTCTTCCAACCAAACCCGAATTTTATCTTCGGAGTCTCGACAGATCGAGCGACCCGTCGCTGGGTCATATCCATGCCACCACGTCTGACCAAAGCGATCGCAACTTTGCCAGACTCTCGGCTGCTGCCCTTGAGCAAGGACTGAAACGATGTACTGCCAAATGCTATTAACTAATAAGAATAGTTGCGGCTTTTTAACAAACTTTTGCTCAGGTGCTGGGAGCAGAATTTCCCTGCTTTCCCTGTATGAATAGCCTGTGTTATTGGTCATATAAAAGCACCTCTGTTGTGAAGAGTTAAATTCTGATTTCCTCTCACACCTTTAATCTAACTAGGATTTAAGTGGATAACAAAACATACTATGCATAATTCATATGAATAAAATTCATAGATAAATCAAAAATAAATCCCTATCTTTTGCAAAAATTCATACATGGCGTGCATAACACCTATGAATAAAATTAGTCCCTATAAGT
>JBFLZA010000661.1:0-5031 GCA_040756535.1 Cyanobacteriota bacterium | reverse complement strand
GAAGTTTTCTATCGGGAAGCTCTCATGATGGCTAGGGCTATCTGAATATCAAGTTAGAGATTATAGAAGCCTGTTAAGACATTTTATTCTTGTGTTTTGCGCCTATACATTTATTTTATGGCACACCAAAACGGGAGGATTAAGAAGGCGGTGGGCATCAAAACCTTTAAACACCTTTACTGAAGCCTTAGAGGCATTTCGGACAGCGATGTCTTTCCGTTTTGTGGAGTGGCTGAATCAGAATCGGGACGTATTCTTCGCATACAAAGCCGCTTTGGGCTTTGTTTGGGCTTAAAATCTGTCTAAGTCCCGCTAAGCAAATTTGCAACAAATGTAATGACAACACGGCTATTTCTTGGTCTTCTAATCGATTGGTAGCAATCTCACTATTTTTCCCATAAAAAATAAAACTATTAGCACTATTCCATTGTTCCACCACATTCAGTCCTTCATGAATCTCTTGACGGAGTTCCTCTTTTTGCAGATATTCACAAAGGAAAATCGTCTTCACGGCTTTCCCCAACTCAGCCAAAGCTTGGTAAGTAGGATGCATAATATTAGAGCGATTAAATCGTTTGAGAATTACCTCAGTCTCGGCTGTTCCCAGTCTCAAAGCGGTAGCATATTTAATCATCTGGTCATACTGCTGACGAATTAAATCCCAGTGAATCGCTCTGGTCAAAACAGGCTGCAAATTAGGATAAGCATTATTTTGACCAGTTATTGGTCGATACAATTTCTGCTTGTGAATGCGTTTGAGACGAGGCAATAACTGAAACCCTAACAGGTGACAGAAGGCGAAAGCCACTTCACTTTGACCGTGAGTATCAACATAATTCTTCTCCACCTTCATATCTGTGCAGTGGTGTAACAATCCCTCAATCATGGCTGCCACTTCGCTTGAAGAACAAGTTTTCAACTGGGAATAAATGCAGGCAGATTTCTTCTCGACGTGCCAGTAAATCATCACTCCCCGTCCCCCGTAGCGAATGTGCCACTCAGTCATCAGATTTTGGTCCCAGGAGCCAAATTTCTTGGAATCAGAAGCGCAAGCGGTCGTTCCTTCACCCCAAATGTGCGGCGCTCTCATCTGAAAAATGGCATTCACAACCATTCCAATCGCATTCCGTAGGTTCTCTTTGTGGATATAACGTCGTTTGATATAGAGCAAGTCAGGGTAATTTTCTCCGGTTCCTCCGGTACTAATTCGCTTGAGTCCGGTGTTAGTTCCTAAACCAAACAAACAGAGCAACAGTCGTCTTTGTAAGGTCTTTCTCTCCAAAGTCTCGCGAGACGAGACGCTGTGAAACTGCTCTGTAAATCCTACTCGTAAATCTGTTTCTTTGAGAACATCTAATAAACTGGTCATAGGCCAGCGAGAAATCAACTCCGCTTTGAGCCGCTGTAAATTTAACGGTTCTGGTTGAGCTTGTAGAGGGGACACTAAAATCCAGCCATTGTCTTTTGTGAGAATCTTTACTTGGGAATTCTTGGACAACTGGAGGTCTAACTCCTCTAAGGCTTTTGTCATCTTTTGCTGTAAGCTGGCAATGAAAGCTTCCCCATCGGTGGGTTGAGACAGGGCTTGATAGTAAACCTGTCGCTGTGCCTCGAAGTCTTTTGGGAGGTCTTCTTCTGGATTACCATAACGTTTAGCCCCAACGACCCAAATTTCCTTGGAACGCAGTTGGTCTCTCAATGCCTGAAGCACGCTAATTTCATAATTGACGCGGTTAATTCTTTCAGCTCCATCCGCATCTACTTCAACAACAATGTCACGCCAAGTATTTTTTAGCACCCCATCAATCAGGACTTCATCTTCTTGGGAGTAGTAATGTTGGGTGCTGCCCGTATATTTCTTAATTAATTCCAATGCTCCGATGACGGGTTGATAGAGTTTGTTATTCGACCGAAACTCCAAGACATTGAGAATTTGCGGCACCATCCGACGGTAATGGTGCAGGTAGGAAGCCCGCATGACCGTATAAACTCGCTCTCGATAGGTGGGTCCGCTAGATTTGAATTCTTTTACCAAGTTCTGCAAGGTAGACGGGCTAACTAGGGGATAAATGACATCCTTAACGCATTCTTCTGGATGGTCTAACGAGGCGGTTGCCATGCGAAACAGGATATTATTTTTTCCACTGACTCGCTTGAAATCGGCAATCAGTTCCTTCTCGACCTTTCGTTCAGCCCGGATGCTAATTCGATGCACGATTTGAATCAGTAATTCAACTAAACTGTCTGTAATCTCTTGACTCCTGAGCCAACAGAAAACTGATACAAGCGTGTAACGAATCGGGTCGGGATGGCGACGTAACTCCCTTGGGGGTTCAGTGGAAGCACGTTGTCGGTAATGATGCAGAATCTTGGGGGAGATGTTAGCGAATAAGTTTTCTGGTAATTTTAGTTGCCGAATGGTTTGTAACTTGTCAATCTCTTTGAGTAGGCTATCAAGACCGACGCGACCTGGGTCAGCTTTCAAATTATTGAAGTCAGATGGCTGAGGTACGGTTTGTTCTTCTAGTGCCTTCTCAGTACTCACAAGGGCGTCAATTCGAGCTAAAGTTTCTGTTGAAAGCTGAGAAGAAATGGCAGCACAAAAATTTTGTTCGTAGGTATGCAGTGCTGAACGAATTAACCGTTCAATTCGTTCAGGTGTTGGAGGTTCAATTTTTAATTCTCGCAGTCGTTGATAAACGGCTGCTTCTAAATGCTGTTCGTTGCGGTCATAAATTAGCACTTTATCGAGCAGCCACTCACTCAAAGCGTGGAAATCCGCGACTGTGGCTTCTCGAAATCCAAAAAAGACACGGATTTGGGCGCGATGATATTCAATTGTGCGTCCAGTCCACTTATACTGACGCCACTGAGGCGGCAGGACTTCTACCTGTGTGGCAATATAGGATACAACTGACTTGGGAATTTCTTGCTTTTTAGCCGGAAACCGAGCTTCAAGGCTAAAACACTTGAGTAAGACGGCAAAACCGAGCCGACTCGCGCCTGTTTTATTTGCCAGCAGTGCCCTTTCCGACTCAACAAGCGTAAAATGCTCTATTAATTCTTCTGGCTCCCACTGGCGTTTCATGTAGACTCCCCCTCACGGTGACAGAATTCTAGTTCTACGACAAAACTGACCCCAGTAGGGAGATAGGTGGTTTAATTAATGAGCGGAACGTTTTTGACTTGAACTTGAGTCGCGTGGGAAAATTTCCCTCGCTCACTTTCAGGACTTATATTACTCATCCCACAATCCCCTGAATCGTTCTGGAGCCAGCTCAGTATAGTGGACTGTGTGCTGAATGTTGTTGTGTCCTAGATAGCCTTGGATAGTGCGGGTATCAGTTCCTCTGGCAGCCAGAGCATAGCCACAGGCATGACGCAACATATGGGCATGGACGGGAAATGGTAGAACAGCTAGCTCTCCTGCTCGTTCGATAATTCCACTGACTGTATCTTTAGCCAGTGGACCATGACGAGCTGACTGGAAAACATAGGGAAAAGCTGGATAGTCTCGTTGAAGCTTGCGTAGGGAGCGTAGTTCCTCACCGTAGAGAGGTTGGGTGGAGGGCGTACCTTGCTTGACCCGTTTGACGTGGAGATTGCCACTACTCCAGTCTATCTGTTCCCATCGTAGTGCCACGGCTTCTGCCACCCGTAGTCCGTGACGGTACATCAACAGAATTAACGTTGAGTCTCGATGAGCGTGGCGACCCCCTGCTTTTTTTAGTGCGTCTCGCATGGACTCAACTTCTATTGGCAGCAGGTATTCCCGCACTCTCACTTCAGCATACTTGCGGGAGTTTGGGGAAGGGCGAGGTGGATTGGCAATTTTACCAACTTTCGATTGTTGAGTAGCTAGAGGAGTCATACTCGAACCCCCTGAAAAATCAATCAACAGAAGGGCTGTTTTCCCTACTTTCGCCCTAAAGTCGGCATTTGAGTTAATGTTGTATCAATTAGTAACTTTGTACTAAATCAACCCTTTTTGTAGCTTCATTGTATTGGGACTAACTAGAACCGACAGTGGTAACTATACTCTGCCGTAGCGGACGAATTGCTGGTTGCGTTCGGAGAACTAATTCTTGGAGCAACAAAAGCCTAAAACCTTTATCTGATAAGCATTTCAATCGCTACTTTGCGGCTGGTGTCAGCTTCGCTATATTTGCGCCGCTAAGGGGCGATCTAGAGTGATAAGGAGCCAGAAATGACGCTAACAGAATTACTTCCGATGGTTCGACAACTGTCTGCCCCTGATAAACTTAAGCTGATCCGCATCCTAGCGGAAGAGTTGGATACTAACGAGGATATTTCTCCTTTTGATCCGCATAAGGTCTACTATTTACCAACTCATTATGACTCATTTGATGCCGATGAGATATTGATGCAGGCAATGCAGTTGGCTGATAACGACAGTAAGCGAGAAAGAATCTTTAAATAGAAAGTCATGCAAGTTAATGATTTAGAATCACAGCGCTTAATTCAATGCGGCGTCTATTTGGAGAATCAACCACTGAGTTGCTTCTAAGATTCCATCATAGTTGTCCTGATCTACCTTTCTATAAGGCTTAAGACTATTAATTCGCTCCTCTTGGGTAGTTTTATCACTCTGATTGTGTGTAAAAATATTTCTGAATTCTCTCGCATTATCCAATCGATAATAGTACTCAATTTTTAAAGAACCAGATACAGTTGTTGATTTGGTAGGTTGTCTGTGAATTGCCCTAGAAGAATGTTGCTTCCTGTTTTTTTCGTTCTTTTCATAATTGAAAATTGTAAAGGTAGATTTTCGTTCATAAAACTCTGCCTTAAAGAAAATAACAAAGCATAGTTCAAGTGTGAATATGATTTTTCCTTTCTCAAGTTCTATTAAGGATAAATATTTACGTTTATCTACATCCCAATAGTAGTTGTCGTCGTCATCACCACCTTGTTGACGCCATTTTACGACGATATCACGGCTAACATATATACTCGGCATTAACCAATGTCTTCTTATATAATCCTTCTCTAGCAATGAACAAGCATCTA
>JBFLZA010000660.1:0-5032 GCA_040756535.1 Cyanobacteriota bacterium | reverse complement strand
AGAGATTATCCATTCCAAAGATTACAAACGACCCGAACAGTTGCGTGGCAAACGAGTTTTGGTTATCGGTGGTGGAAATTCAGCCTGTGACATTGCAGCAGAAGCTGCGCGGGTAGGAGCCAAGTGTGTCTTGAGTATGCGCGAATCGGTATGGTTCATCCCGAAGACATTTGTTGGAGTCCCGACGGCCGATTTGATCAAGTGGTGGATGCCAGAATGGTTTCAGCGGTTGATGGCTTATGGAATCATGCGTCTAACATTTGGCACGCATTCGGACTATGGTTTACCGAAGCCAAACCATCGAGTGTTCGATAAACACCCTACCATCAACAATGAAGTACCTTACTACATCAAACATGGTCGTATTATTCCCAAGCCTGCTGTGCGTCAGCTTAATGCTTGGAAAGTTGAGTTCGTCGATGGCAGTTGTGAGGAATTTGACTTAATTGTTTGTGCAACTGGCTATCACGTTGCTTATCCGTTCTTACCTCAGGAACTTCAGCGTGTTGAAGGAGCAGTGGTCAAATGTTATGGGGGTTCGTTTCTCGACGACTACAAGGGACTTTACTATATCGGTTGGGGACAAGCTCGCGGTGGTGTGGGGTCACTCATTTCTGCTTCCAGTTCGTTTTTCGTCCGTTGTCTCAAACTCCAAGATGAAATTAATGTGCCGATTGGTTTAGTTTTCAAAGAAATGGGACAACAGCTACCGACAACTCATCTGTCCGATCCGCAGAATATTTTTAGGCAACTCAAGCTCGCTAACGTCTTCTTTAACTGGATTGTCAAAAAAGCCCATCAAGTTGATGCCCAATATCCCAACTTTAGTAACCGTCCGCATCAACGCAGTGTTAGGCGGGCTTCAACAACTTAACTAAAAACCCAGTAGAGCCTTTTGAACTTCCTCCGGTGAGACTTGAATTAGATTTTCAGGCGTGACATTTTCGTGCTGATGACTCAACTCAATCATTCCGTCAACAGCGTTTACAAGCCTAAGTTGAAGATAGGAAGACTGGTTTGAGAATACTTGTTTTTCAAGGACGCCATAATTGCCTGTAAGGTTATTTTTGTAAAAGGGTTTACTCATTTTTGTCTAATTCCTATTTACTATTGATCGACTTGTTCATTATTCTTGATTTGTTTGACCGACATCTTTAAATGGCTTAAATCCTACTGGTCTAGCTATGGTTCCCTCGTTCACTAAACAGAGTTCTATGCAAATTTTTCTATAGATGTCTGGAGAGAATCCCCCGTGAAAATCCCATTGTGTACCTTCTTCCTCCATTCTCACAATACCTGATATATTTTGGTATTTATAACCAAGTTGATATTTTACAATATATGCCGAGAGTTCCTTACTGCGTCTAAACTTTAAAGGACGCATCTCTGTTATTAGTTGTTCAAACTCACTAGCCTGCGGTTTTGTTAACTCATAATCCTTAGCCATTCTTGCAATTTCACTTTCTCGTCGAGCTTCTGCCTCCCTGCGTCGCTCCTCCTCTGCTGCTCTAAGTTGACTCTCTAGGTTATCTCGCTCAACACTTAGTTCATGTCTACGATCAACTCCAACCAACTCTATCGTTACAAGGTCAAGCCAACTAGGTCTTGGAGAGCTTACATTTTTCCAGATACTCTCTACTTTTTGGATCAAATCACATAATTCATGTGTGTGGCTTTGAGGGATATTGCTTGCGCTTAACCAAAGCTTACTAACTCGTTCATCTTTTCCGGAGCTTTCAATTTCATACCAGAAATTGACTGTTTCAAAAGCTTCGCCATTGTCCAATTTCTGGGCTAATTCAGGATATTTTTTCTTGATTTTTTTGATATGGAAGAAAACTTTTCTATAAGGATTAAAAAAACTACGACTGACAAACCCAAATCCTCTATCAGGAGTGTAACTTTTGATACTGCCGAAGTCTATTGTCATAAAACCAATTCTATTGACTTACCACAAAGGGGCATATTCCTTTCTGCGGCATAATTACGCTATAAACAAGAATTCCCTACTGACGAGAGAAACTTTCAAGGCAGCTTAACTATTAATAGGCTAAAACTTTCCGCCTAACATCCCATAGTGGATGGATAGGCAGAATGATTCGGCATAACACCCAAAATTTAATACTTATCCAGATTATTTCTGCATAAAACGCTGCTCAAGCTGAATAGCCAGAATCTTTCCGCATATTTTCAGATTCCTTACGGAGGCGACCGGATGTACTATTGAATACACGGTACATCTACTTATCTTTTATGCAGCCACCTCCTAAGAAATTGCTGGCTCAGGTGCGGGATGCCATTCGTCTCAAGCACTACGCTTACCGCACTGAAGAAACCTACGTGCAGTGGATTCGCCGCTACATCCTGTTTCACATTATAAGCGCCATCCAAAGGAGATGGGCAAAGCTGAAATCGAAGCATTTCTCACCCATCTAGCCGTCGAGGGGCGGGTCTCCGCTTCGACACAAAATCAAGCCCTATTCCTTAAGGTTGTTTTAATGACTGTATATGCTATCGAAGTAACCGACCTGGCGGTTGAAGAATTGAGAGAGTTGCGTGCCTTTGAGCGCCGTCCAATCCTGGAAGCTATTCGCCAACAACTGACCTATGAGCCTACCGTTATTACCCGTAATCGCAAGCTTCTTGAGCCTTTAGTGCCTGATTTTGAGGCAGTACCTCCCATTTGGGAATTGAGAGTTGGGAACTATCGCATCTTCTATGATGTAGATGAGGAGGAGAAAATCGTTTATATTCGAGCGGTTCGTTACAAAGCACCTGGACAAACAACCGAGGATATTGTCGGATGAGACGACTAACGCTAGAACAACTTTCAGAACAACTACAGGATTATGTGCAATCAGCCCAGCAGGAACAAATTCTGATTACTCAAAATGGCAAACCGATCGCGCTTTTACTAGGATTGGAAAATATTGACCCAGAACAATGGAACCTGCAACTTTCCCCAGAGTTCTGGCAAATGATTCGCGATCGCCGACAACGCCCCACAATCTCCCTATCTCTGGTAGAAGCTGAGTTAGAACAACAATCCTGATGGATCACTAAGCAACTCTCCAATGGATCGCCCACTCAGTTACGCAGTATCCTTAGTCATTAGTCCTTGGTCATTAGCTAAAAGATGAGAGAGTCTGGAATTCCCTAATGACGAGTGACTAATGACTAATAACTCATCGTTAAACCAGTGCGGGTTCAGGTAATGCCCCTTGCATCTTACTTAGCCAATCAATCAGATTTTCCAACTGTTGGTCAGGCTTGACAACCCCTAATCCTCGGACAGTGACTTTACCCGGAGAGTAGACAAAGCGCGATCGCAAATGTTCGGGTAAATTCTCCTTCAACAAATTCCAAGCAGGTTCTTCCATCGGGGTTTCCAACACAACGTGCTGTTTATCCTCCGGTTTAATCCGACTAAACCCTAACGACTTCCCTACCTGTTTAAGTTCCACCACCCGCAGCAACTGATTAGCTGCCTTGGGAATGGGCCCGTAGCGATCGCTCCAATCTGCTGCTATCTGCACTAACTCTTCAGTTGAGCTAGCAGATGCTACCGCCCGATAAGCACTCATCTTTTGGTCTAAATCTGGGATATAATCCGCCGGGATAAAGGCAGTGAGATTAAGGTCGATTTGAGTATCATCCACCTTGGGAATTTCTTGCCCCTGAATCTCCCGAATTGCCTCTTGCAGCATTTCCATATAGAGGTCAAACCCAATTGCCTCCATCTGTCCCGACTGTTCCACACCCAAGAGATTCCCAACCCCTCGGATTTCCATATCCCGCGTTGCTAGTTGATAACCTGAACCCAACTGAGTGAACTCCTGAATTGCTCGCAAGCGCTGCCGTGCGGCTTCTGAAAGTGCCTTCTGCTTCGGGAAAAACAGCCAAGCATGAGCTTGAATCCCCGCACGACCAACCCGTCCTCGCAACTGATAAAGCTGTGCTAGACCAAACTTTTGAGCATCTTCAATCAAGATGGTATTCACTCTGGGGATATCTAAGCCAGATTCAATAATGGTTGTACAAACGAGGACATCTGCCTCACCATTCCCAAACGCCAGCATGGTTGCTTCTAGTTCCCCTTCATCCATTTGACCATGAGCGATCGCAAGTCTTGCTCCCGGTATCATCTCCCGTAATTGTGTCGCAACCTCTTCAATCCCCTCAATTCTGGGTACCACATAGAATACCTGTCCCCCCCGGTCGAGTTCGTTGCGAATCGCTGTCCTTACCGCTTCTGGATCGTAGGGAGCTAAATGGGTTTTAATCGGACGGCGTGAGGGGGGGGGTGTGGTAATCAAACTCATTTCTCGCACGCCGGATAAGGACATATAAAGGGTGCGGGGAATGGGTGTAGCCGTGAGGGTAAGAACATCTACCTGAGTTTTGAGTGCTTTAATCTTCTCCTTCTGGTTCACACCAAAGCGTTGTTCTTCATCTACCACTAATAGCCCTAAATCTCGGAAGGTTACCCCTTTACCGAGGAGTTGATGCGTTCCCACAACAATATCCAGTTCCCCGGTTGCAAGGCGTCGTTGAATATCCTTCCGTTCCTCTGCACTGCGGAAGCGGTTGAGCAAACCCACGTTAATCGGATAAGGGGCAAAGCGTTCTTTGAGGGTGTGATAATGCTGCTGAGTCAGGATGGTGGTAGGGGCGAGGAAGGCGACTTGCTTCCCTGCTGTAACCGCTTTGAAGATAGAGCGAATGGCGACTTCCGTCTTACCAAAGCCCACATCCCCACAAACAAGTCGATCCATTGGGCGATCGCTCATCATATCCCGTTTCACATCTTGCACCGCCTTAAGTTGGTCAGGGGTCGGTTGGTAGGGGAAGGAATCTTCTAACTCCTGCTGCCAAGGTGAATCGAGGGGGAATGCAAAGCCCTGATTTTGCGATCGCTGGGCATACAGTTGCAGCAAATCAACCGCTAGTTTCTTAATCCCCTTGCGGACGCGATTTTTGGTCTTTTCCCAAGCCTTGCCCGACATCTTGTTCAGTTCGGGCGGACGTTCCC
>JBFLZA010000659.1:0-5042 GCA_040756535.1 Cyanobacteriota bacterium | reverse complement strand
AACCCTCAATGGCGGATAACCTAATCACTGCTAACGTCTCCGCGCAGGTACTCAAATTCCGACCCGGTGGGTCACCTGCCTCCTTTGAAGTCACTGTCATTAATGATAGCGATCGCTTTGCTTCATTTCAATTGGAAGTGATTGCTGCTGGCACTGACTCTGGCCATAGTTTTCGCTGGTACACCCTTTCCCCGGAGGTAAGTTCCAAAAAACCACCGGGTGATAGTACCAAATTCTTCGTCACCATCACCGATACACCCGTACCCGGTTTTGCAGGGATGATGAACCTCACCGTGCGAATTTTCTCAGTAGAACTCCGCGATGAGGAACGTCAGATTCTACGCCTGTACGTACAAGAAGGGACAGAATTTAAACCGTTAAAAGTTGACTTACCAGTCAACAAATTTCAAATCTATCCGGGAGAATTAGCCGAAATTCCAGTTCGGGTATTTAACCCCAATCAACAAACTACTGATGTTGTACTCAGTTTTTTGGGAATCAATCCATATTGGTTACTTAAGGGGACTGAAAAACGCCTCAAATTAGAACCAGGCGAACAAACTGAACTGATCTTTTCCTGCCAACCTCCAGCAGAGATTTCTCAATCCCCTTGTCAGATTTATCCGTTTACAATTGAGGCAACGCACTATAAAGGAACAGTTTCCCGCGACCAAGGAACCCTCGAAGTACTGCCTACAGGTTATGTGGATTTTAGTTGCACACCCGAACAGCACACCATCCCCGCTAAAGGGAAAAAGGGGTGGAAACGTCGATCTGAACCCGCAATTTATAATCTTCAGTTCGAAAATGCCAGTAATTTATCCTCCTTCGCAGGAGTTGAACTCTCTGGTAAAGATTTCCAAAAATGTACTGTAGAGGTGGTTCCTGCCGAGGTAGACCTCAACCCAGGCGAGATGAGTATAGCTCAGTTAGTGGTGAGTAAACAGCGACCTCGCTGGGGAATTGGCGAGAAATTGCTGTTGGAAGTCATAGCCGTTTTATCGGATAAGCGCATCGATGTACGCAATGATACTCAAAAGGTGGAATTGCGCGTTCTGCCAGTTGTGCCGTTGTGGTTGCAGGTGTTGGCAGGATTGCTGATACTACTGGTATTATTCCTATTGCTGCGACCGTTTGACGGGCACACGGGTTCTGTTACTTCTGTGCGCTTTAATGGAATAGCCGATCGCATTATCAGTGGTTCCGACGACCAAACACTTCGCCTGTGGAATGTTCGCGGAAATAACCTCAAACCGATGGGAGTGTTTGCGCGGACGGATAGTAAAGCAGTACGTGTCGCCCGCTTCAAACCTGTTAACAATGACCTAATCGCAGCAGGGTTGGAGAATGGAGAAATCCAATTGTGGGATGTATTGGGAAATCGTGACGAACCGATAGAGACATTCTTCAATGAGAAAGATGACCGAGTCTTGGATTTGGAGTTTACCAAAGACTCACGCTATTTATTTAGTAGTCACGGCAGCGGCTTAATCTTGGCGTGGGATATTGAACGCAATCTCTCGAATATAGGGAGCGATCGCAAAATTCCCCTCGCTAAGCTACAATCCGATTTTGCCGTTTATGACTTAGCCGTTGTTGGCACAGGCAGTACAAGCTTAGCCGTTGGCGGACGGTATAACCGATTAGTGGTGTGGAACATGAATTCCAACCAAATCCGCCGCGTCCCCTATCGGGAGGGCGACCAAAATGACTACATACAGAGTCTTGCCGTCGCCGCTGATCAGCCGAACCTGATGGCAACAGCAGATAATCAGGGATACATCACCCTCTGGGATATGAGCGAATGCTTGGTTAAAGATATCCCCTGTCCCATTTTGGACGAATGGTCATTCGGTCATGGACGCAAACCCGTGCGTTCCGTGGCATTGAGCAAAAACGGTTGCTACTTAGCCAGCGCCGGGGATGATGGCAGAGAAATGCTTTGGCCGTTGACGAGTGAAGGTAGACGCGACCTCAAATTCCCAACTGGGAAAAAACTCGGACAGCTTCGCGCAAAAATTAACGATGTAGATCTAATCTTACGGAAGAACGATATTCTCCTGGTCAGCGGCAACGAAGACCATAAAGTAAGGTTGCGAAGTGTACAGAAAATAAATACAAATTGCAAATAACTGTTGACTATAGCAATCCTATAGGAGTCGTGAAAAAAACAAACCACAGATGGACACAGATACACACAGATATATATAGGGAGTGGATTTGATTCGTAAAAAAGGGGGACAAAGAGGATAAGGGAGACAAGGAGGAAGGTTTTCACAACTCATTTTGTCTCGCTATAAAATACCAAGTGGGGCTCTCAAGGGTAGGGTGGGCAAGAGGTATAGAGATGAAAAGTTGTGTTATCGTTGCTTAACTTTGCCCACCCTACAGTTACTAAAGTTGAAAACCTATCCCAAACATCCCTGGCATCACCATCACCTTCCTATTCATCTGCGTTAATCTGCGTTAATCTGCGGTTAAAAATCCGACATCTTTTCAATAAGTTCTTAATCGTTGCAACACTTAAATTATTAAAATCAGGAGTCAGGAAAATGGCGAGGAAGACGCCCAATGTTGGTTCCTTAGGGACAGAGGATAAAAGCAATGCGGGTTTAAGCATGGGCGATATCCTAGCGCTGCCTGACTCCCAACGGAAAGTCGTACAGTGGATGATGCGCCAAGGAGATTGCACCCTACACGACGTAGCGGCAAGTACCGATCAAGATGAAGGAGATGCCGCGATCGCACTTTATGATCTAATCCAGCAAGGCTTTGTCCAAGAGATCGAACTCCCAGACGAGACACTTTACCGCATTCGCCTTGCCTCTAAAGAAGGCATCAAGCAGTTACCTCAAAGCATTCAGCAAGCGTTAGCCCCCGGTAAACCTCTCGCCGTTATCCTCAATCCCTCCGGCGATTACGCCGTAACAGCAGGGTCGAGCTTTGAGCTGTGCGTCACTGTTAGTAATAAAGGCAATCAAAGTGCATTAATCGACATCTTTATTGATGAGGTGTCGCAAATGCTACGCCAGTGGTGTACTTCACCCTTTGAACGACTGGCGTTAAGTCCCAAATCTACCAGTGAAGTCGTTTTCCAGTTTCAAGTCCCGCCACAAACCTTGCCGGGTAACTACCACTACCAGCTAGTTGTAGATGCACCGCAACATTATCCTGAAGACACACCGATTCGCTACTCCCAACGGCTTCAGATTTTGCCGGCTATTGAAGATGCCGTCCGAGTCAGTGACGCCACGTTTACCGTTGTCCCCGCTACCAGTTCTGTTGCCCCCCTCATCTTGCAACCAGGACAACTAATCCAAGTTTCCGTCTTGGTGGATAATCGCTCCGATCGCGTAGACCGTTTTTGGCTGACTTGTGAAGATTTGGAGGAAAGCTGGTGGCAAGTGCGCTACCCAGAAGGCTTACAGCTACCGGGTTTGGTCACAACGAGTGATGGGTTAGACCTTAACCCTGGCGATCGCGGTGAAATCGTGCTGTTGTTGAATCCGTCTCTCAATGCCATTGCCGGCAATTACTTTGCCACTCTCCGCTTGCAATCGGCAAACAATCCAGATTTGGTACTCCTCGATGTCATCTACCTCCAGATTCTCCCCGTCTATTTAATAACCGTCGAACTTCGCACCCTTTTAGGACAAGTCAGGCGTTCTGCTGGATTGTATGAAGTCCGGTTAATGAATGCGGGGAATACACCACGGGAAATTATCGTCCACCCCGTTAGTTTAGAAGAGGAGCAACTGTGTAGCTATGCCTTAGAACCCGTGCAAGTCGGAATATTGCCGGGGGCAGTGGGTATTGTTGCCTTACAGGTAAAACCGACTAAGTGGTGGCGTCGCCCGGTTTACGGGGGTGGACGACTGATTCATTTTGGGATTAAACTCGAAGACCCCTACCTGTTGACATTACCAACTGATATGCCTCAAGGGGCATTGCTATGGGAACCCCGTCCTTGGTGGCAGTTTCTGCTGGTACTCTTAGCAGGGGTAGGGACGCTGGTTGCGATCGCATTTCTGATTTGGTGGTTATTTTTCAAACCCCCAGCCCCCCCAAAACTTCTTGAATTTGCTTCCGATAGCTCATCTTATCAAGAAGCAGATAACGATTTCGTCCGTTTAAATTGGCAAGTTCGTAACCCTCAACAAATCCAATCCATTTCCATTACAGGTCAACCTTCTGAAGGAGCAGCCCCTGTTCAACCCGTCACTTACGATTTTAGTAAAGGGATTCCCGATCGCCTAAAAGAATTCTGCGTTATCCGCACCGTACTCATCTGCAAACATATCCGCACAGAAGCCCGTCAACCAGGGGATTATGTATTTGAATTGAAGGTATTTTCTAAACAAAAACAAGATGTCCCTGTAGATACCCTAAAGACAAGCGTCATTGCCATTCAATCGGTTGAACTTCCCAAGATTAGCGAGTTTGTCTCAACTCGACCCGTTTATCAAGAGGCGAGCAATCCTGTTAGAAATCAGCAATCAGGAGAAAATACGGTTGTTGGAGATACAATTCTCCTCAATTGGAAAATTAACAACCCCGAACAACTCAAAGAATTAAAACTCATTGGTCGAGTACCTGATAACTCAGTGAGTAGTGCATTGAAGCGTTACGATTTTAGTCAAGGGATTCCTCAAGACCTCAAAGAATTCTGTCAAATTCCCCAAGATTTAATCTGCAAAAATATTCCTACAGGAACTCGCCAACCAGGTGAGTATATTTTTGAACTAACAGCGGTTCCCAAAAAAGGACAACTAGACAAACCCATCTCATCCAAGACGGATACCATCAAAATTCTGCCCAATATTGTACCGCTCAAAATTGTGGCTTTTAAGGTCAACAGTCAGGAAGCAGGAGGTAAATATATTATTCCCCTCCTTCCTAATCAACCTCTTAAACCCCTGCTCTTATCCTGGCAAGTGGAAGGAGGAAAAGATCTGAAAGTGGAACTCCTACCTTCACCTGGAACGGTTCCAGCTAGGGGAGCGATACCCTATCCCTTAAGCCCACAACCTTCCAGTGACACT
>JBFLZA010000658.1:0-5058 GCA_040756535.1 Cyanobacteriota bacterium | reverse complement strand
GGTCTGACTCGCTTGCCACCAGCCCCAAATAAGTGTTCAGCTGCGGCATACAGTATCGGGTGACGGGCACCCACCAGGTTCTTTAAGTTCTCGGTCAGTATACACAGGTCTTCTTCGACAGAGGCAAAAAGGGATGTTACTGAGGTCATGGATTAGCCGACTCAGAAGTTAGGTTACGAAAGTTTACATATTCTTTCCTTCATTCTATGCGAAGCGTCTCATCCAGGGAAGTTTTGTTTGATTAATGGCAGAGTTTCAGCGTAATACAACAGCTTGTATCGATTTATTAAGTTATTCAGCGTATAAGAAAATTAGTGTAGCCCACTAAGGTTCTTGTGTTAATCTAAATAATAAGGGTTTCAAAAAATTAATAGATTTATTGATTCCCAGGTACTAAGGGACGACGATCCTCTTACGCCTGAGGCCTAGTTTTCATTTATAGGCAGAGATAGCCTAAGACTTTAGGATTATACCTCATTGATATCAGTGAGGGAGTCCTTTGCTATACCTAATAGGGGAAATACAGCTTAGCTATAGATCTGAGCTAGACCCGAATTTCTCATTCAGAATAATAGCTGTATGGGAAGTATACGGGGCAGTTAAAGGAAACCAATAGCTGTCTCCTTGGGTATTTTATTGTCAACAGTGTTCTAAGGCTGTGATGAAGCTGAAGAACGCTGTTGGAAATCTTGTATTGAACTTACCTATCCCCCCCTATTGCCCACCCCTATGATTTACATGGATATGCCTGTGATTATTCCTGTTTTGGCGACTGGTTATTTGCTAACAATTTACCTTCTGTTGATACTAGCACAGCGAACCATCAAGAATTCGCGATACGTAGGAAACTCGGTGACAGATCATTATACTTCTTATCTGCCCACAGAGCAAGCTTCTCCAACGGAGGAGAGCGAACAATGGTCGCTTAGCATTAGCGGTGCAGCTTCGTTAGCCTCCAATGATCTATCGAATTCTACTTCTCAACCTCCAAACGTTCAAGAAGCTAGTCGCGTTTAACTTTACTTTTCTAAAGGTGAGGGGATAAAAGCTTGTAGCTTTTCTAGGGAAGTTAGTTCTCACTGGGTAACCCTCAAAAATTTTCTTTTTATCTTTTTGAGGGGGTTTGGGGGAGCTATAAGACCCACGTCCTACCCGTATAATCTTCGATTTAGTGTAGGAGATGTCACTGGCACAGTCCCCCCGGAGTCTATAAAGTAGAATCGAAGGGGTTGCTTCTTTACAATCCTTAAGTTTTGGGATTTTAGTGTTGTAGGGTAAAACGAATTGTTTTGAGTAAAGTAAATCTAGCGCCCCTGACGGGCGTTTTTTTATGCCTAATTGTAGCAGCGTTTATATCTTGGGGATTGAACATTGAACACTGCTATTAGGATTGACGCACAGACAGGGGGAGTTTTTATTAAGGGCAGTTAGACAGACTTGATATTAAAGATTCTCTGTTGACTTTTTATATGTCAGAGGCATCATTGGTGTCAGGGTGAGAGTGCAATCTCAGTTCAAGATTAATGTTGGTGAACTCACGCTTTCATAAATTGAAGTCTTATACACTATCTTATTACAGTTGTCAAGTCTCTTGGACTTGTAAGACTTTCTCTGCTATCTGGACAACTGTCCCCTATCCCCTTGTCTTGCTCAATCTACCGATTTGAGTGGTACTGCTGGAGGTGAGACTGTAGGCAAATGAATCTTCTCAACTGCTGGAGTACACCCCAACCATTGCATTGATACTTCAGCAAACTGTTGTGGACAACCACTGACACAGAAGCGAGTGGGAAGTGGCGGTCGATTATTCTTAAGTCCTAGTAAGTCCAGTTCTTGAGCTGTAGCAGCAACTACATATTCGGCTGGGTCAACGAGTTGAACAGTCGGTGGCAGAATCGTCCGCAGTACCGGAGCCAAAAGCGGGTAATGAGTACAGCCATAAATGAGTGTATCGATTTGCTGCTGGAGTAAAGGAGCTAAGTACTGCCTCGCTACTTCGCCAGTATAAGGGTCTTGCAAGCGGTTGTGTTCGATTAAGGGTACAAACTCAGGGCAACCCACTTGCCAGACTTGTGCTGTTGCTTCAATTTCTGTGATGGCACGTCGATAGGCATTGCTGGCAGCCGTTGCTGGAGTAGCAATGACCCCAATGCGACGACCTTGTTGAACAGCAGCACGAGCTCCCGGTAGAATCAGCCCCAGAATTGGCAAATCGAACTCACGACGCAAGGATTCTAGCGCTAAGGCATCGGTTGTATTACAGGCTAAGACAACCATTTTGACACCTTGCTGTACCATCCAAGAGAGAATCTCAAAACCAAACTGCGAGATTTCATCACTTGTCCTCGTTCCGTAAGGAAGACGCGCTGTGTCAGCAAAGTAAAGAATCGATTCGTTCGGTAACTGCCGGTAGAGTTCTCTTAAAACAGTGAGACCACCGACACCACTATCGAAAACACCAATGCGGCGCTGCTGTGGTTCTTCTTTCAAAGTCAAGGCTGGTTGATAACTATCGTCCACTGAAGTGTCGGTTTTGTAGGAGTGAGGTGGATTTTGCCCGTGAGGGTTACTGAGGTAGGACGCGGAAAAGTTGGACACAGGTGCTTGTAGGAGATAGACGTTTAACTCTGCTGCTGAATGTATTGGAGAATACCACGAGCGATCGCTTGTGCCATCTGACTGCGGTAGGCTGGATTTGACAGTTTGGCAGCGTCTTCTCTTCCCGTGACAAATCCAACTTCTACTAAAACTGAGGGCATGGAAGTCTTCCTCAGGACGTAAAACCGTGCCTGTCGGACACCCCGATTTTTAACATCCAGACTCTGCAAAATGCTATTGTGTATTGTTTGGGCAAGCCGCTGACCACTCGAATAATAATATGTTTCTAACCCACTAATATCAGGCCGACCCATTCCCATAGAGTTAGCATGGATGCTGACAAATAAGTTAGCATCAACTCGCTCTGCCATAGTAACTCGCGGTGCCAGATCGACGAAATAATCGGAATTTCGCGTCATCACGGCTTGGATACCTTGTTGTTCGAGCAGTGACGCGACCTGTTGAGCGATCGGCAAAATAACATCCACCTCTCGCAGCCCACCAATGCCCAGTGCCCCTGGGTCTTTACCACCATGTCCCGGATCGACAATGACCACAACACGCCCCTTGGGAACGCTAGGTAAAGATACAGGTGGCGGGTTGATTCCTGGGGAAGGTACAGGATTAGTTCTGTCCGGCGGCGGCACGGAAATTGAGCTGATAGGAGGCGTTGCTGCTTGTAACGGCTGGAGTTGCAGCGCCAAAAGTTGATCGTTGAGCTGGTTGAGTTCTCCAATTTGGATACCCGTACCCGGTTGCACCAAAATCACAACCGTGCGTGAATCTTGCTGCCGGAGTAGGACTCGTGATAAAGGGCTATCTGCGTTGAGTTGGGGGCCTCTGACTTTATCAGCTAATCGCGCACCAGAGATAGTAATTTGATAGGCATTTGCTCTTGCATCCCAATTGCTATTCGCTCTGAGCCCTCGATCAGCCCTAATCAAAAGCTGAGTCCCCTTGTCGATTAGCTCGATAGACTGAATGGTTGCCAATTCCTGATCATTATCTGATGTGGAAATCGGTCGAGGGGGTATTCCCAGCAGAGGTGGCCTCTGGGACGATTGATTTCTGGGAGGCGTATTGATCGGCGGCGGTGGAGGTGAGGGCGCTATCCGCTGAGGTGTTGGTAATTGAACCGTCCACTGATTGGGCGAGAGTCCCCGGAATTTTACCTCCTTGGGATCTAGGGTGTAACCAGGGGCTAATTCAATCACAATTCGAGTTGTATCGTCGTCAAGTTGCCCCACTCGAATTTCCCGAATTGCCCCTCTCACCTGCTGATTTACAGTCGGGCGTCCCAAACTAATTCCTGGCAAATCAATGACCACCCGTGTTGGATTGGGCATCAGGAGGGCTTTGGGCTGAACTCCACCGATTGTGGTGAACACAAGTTGGTTTTGATTGCTATCAAAACGCCATGTTCTGAGTTGACCCGCTTGTGCGGCGGCTGAAAACAGGAAAACACTCAAAAAGCTGGAGAGTAAAAGTAGCCAGCGAAATCTCACAATTATTGCTCCTCATTAAAGCGCGGTTCTGCATCGAGAGAGCGATTTAGCGAACAACTCAGCTTAAGAGAGTTGCGGGCGTGAAAACTTACTTCACGTTTCTTCTCATTTTTTAAGACAGGTTTGTCATGTTCAAACGCACTCTTCAACGTTGACTCAAGCTTTTTTGCCGCACCCTCTCAATGCATACCAATGGGCATCTGTCTGCTCAAGACAGTCAACCTCAAGGGACGTAGACTAGCAAATTTAAGTTTCAGAAAAAATAGTATACACAGGTTTTACCAAATCAAAAACATGAATGGGTGTGTGCTTGCTTTTGATGAATTTCGGCAAGCTAGATGCATGTACAGACAGGACAAGCCACGTCTATATTTCACGAATTTTTCTTTGGCTCCTGCGCGGTTTCAACTTCTGTCGATGACTCTTGATAGTTTCCACCTTGTTCTCCTGCTACCGCTTCTGAGCTAGCACCGTCTAAAACTGGTACTTCTGACAAAGTCGGTTTTGACTCTGCCTCCTGCAATACAACTCGCAGTAGAGGAGGAGCGACAAAGGTGGTCAAAATGACCATCATAATAATCGCTGCTTCCATTGCTGGCGATAGGACACCACTGGCTGAGCCTACACCCAAAAACACCAGGCCCACTTCACCTCTGGGAATCATTCCAACGCCAATGGCTAGTCGGTTGATTCCAGGCTGACCAAAAACAAACAAACCCGTCACTACCTTCCCGATGATAGCGATCGCAATCAGGAAAACG
Source organism: Cyanobacteriota bacterium (assembly GCA_040756535.1). Classification (GTDB taxonomy): domain Bacteria; phylum Cyanobacteriota; class Cyanobacteriia; order Cyanobacteriales; family Coleofasciculaceae; genus JBFLZA01. Next base: position 194 of record JBFLZA010000658.1, on the reverse strand, counting down.
GCTAAAACTAATCCCTCCCGATTGCTGGGAACCGCTGGGTTCAGAACAGCCAAGTCAGTTTTTGCCCCCACAACCACAAAGAAAATCGGCACTAGCATATCAGCAACGGGAATCACTTGTTCTTCTAATTCCCGGCGCTTATCAGTTTCAGCTAGGACAAGTCCCGCTGCAAATGCCCCTAAAATTGCTTCTAA
>JBFLZA010000657.1:0-5075 GCA_040756535.1 Cyanobacteriota bacterium | reverse complement strand
TATCGGCGTTTAGCCAAGCTTTTTCATCCAGATAGCAATAGCGCAACCGCAGACCCCAATAAAATCATTAAATTGAATTCTGCTTACGAAGTCTTGAGCGACCCCACCCGTCGTCGCTCTTATGACCAACAACTGCGCTCTTGGAGATTTAACTCAGCACAGCAAAACCGACAGCAGCGAACTGCTTATGCCCAACAACGCTACCAGCGCCAACGGCAAACTACACCCAACGCCGATATCCAACTCGATCAGTGGTTACAACACGTTTATAAACCTGTCAACCGCCTAATCAGTAGCATTCTCAATCCTTTAAAAGCTCAAGTTGATGAACTTGCGGCTGACCCCTTCGATGACGAACTCATGACCCAATTTCAGGCTTATCTGGAAGAGTGCCGTGACTATCTGGAGCGAGCTCAGCAAACTTTTCGTTCTCAACCCAACCCTCCTGCCTTAGCTGGTGCTGCCGCAAAACTCTACTACTGCCTCAATCATTTAGGAGATGGCATCGAAGAGTTAAACTTTTTTACCCTCAACTACGATGACCACTACCTGCATACGGGTCAGGAGCTCTTCAGAATTGCCAAAGCTTTGCGTTATGAAGCCCAAGACGCTGTTAAAGATATGGCACAAAAAGTGTAAGTCGTTGTTCTTGTTCGGCATAGCTGGTGACGGTGAGTATAGTAGGGCTTAAGCCTTCGTTAGGATTGGGTTGTAGTGAATTTGCCAAATCAACACGGTCAAAAGTTAAGAAATTTCGTTTATCCTAGAAACAGCTCCCGTTTACGGAACTTTACAAAATTCTGATTGATCACCAAACGCATGGAATGCATCATTAACCGTCGTGCCCAGTTTTCAGCCAGTCATCGGTACTGGTTACCAGAACTGAATGAAGCCGAAAATATTCAGCGATTTGGTTTGGGGAGTCGGTTTCCCGGACACGGTCACAACTACGTTCTGTTTGTCTCCTTGATAGGTGAGCTTGATGAGTATGGCATGGTGCAAAACTTATCAGAAGTTAAAAAGGTAATTAAGCGGGAAGTTACAAGTCAACTAGACTATGCTTACCTCAATGAGGTTTGGCCAGAATTTCAACAAACCCTACCCACAACTGAAAACATTGCACGCGAGATTTGGCAGCGTCTGACTCCTTACTTGCCACTCGTGAACATTCAATTATTTGAACATCCAGAACTTTGGGCTGAGTATCAAGGAAACGGCATGGAAGCATATCTTAGCGTCAGCACTCACTTTAGCGCTGCCCACCGGCTCGCTCATCCTGACTTAAGTTACGAAGAAAACAGCAACATTTACGGAAAATGCGCTCGTCCAAATGGACACGGACACAACTATCACCTAGAAGTAACGGTCAAGGGTGAAATCGATCCACGGACTGGAATGATTATCGATTTAGGAGCCTTGCACCAGGTGATCGAAGACTATGTAGTTGAACCGTTTGACCATACTTTCCTCAACAAAGATATTGCGTATTTTGCCCAAGTTGTCCCAACAGCCGAAAATATTGCTGTTCATATCAGTCAGTTGTTGCAACAACCGATTCAAGGACTGGGCGCACAACTCTACAAAGTCAAATTGATTGAAAGCCCCAATAATTCCTGTGAAGTCTACTGCAGTAAATCGGCTTCATCCTCTGCGATCGCTCAAGATAGTGAACCGCTTCTGACATCGGTTTAGATCAACAGCTACTGATTGAGTACTTCATAAAAACATCACCAGCGCTAAGGTTACCCATCTGGCCACCGCAAGAGAGGATTGGTATATCTTTTTGCTGGTGTTCTGTATTGAAGAATATACCCATCTAGGTGAGGGCAGCAATGATACCACTGATGCTATAGTTTTGGACGGGTTAGGCACTTGTGTTCCAAAACTTCCGCTCTTATCATTGCAGGGTGTATGGCTAGTGACAGCGCCTCCCTAGTACTTGACAATTCAAATAAAAACCAAGACTAGGGACTTAATTTCTAGAGATTAAGGGAAGTGTAGACAACCAAGTTAAGTTAGATTACTCCGGGAGAAACAATCTCTGACTGAAGAAACTTAGAGGTGCCGAATAAAATTTCATAACCAACTATGATTGATCACCTCTGACTGACAAAAGGCAGTTTTAGCCTTTAATGAAGAACACAGCCTGATACCTGAAGAGTTTAAGAGGCAATAGCTATGGATAGCCGATTGCTGTATGGTGACGGCGAATATAACGGTCGTTTAGTAAAACGGCGAGGCGAAACTATAGTTCATCTCACAGAGGATACAAATCAAGAGCAAGCATTCGCGCAAACTCTATCCTTGCGTACTGCTGAAGCCGATAAACTTTATGAACAAGGTGTTGAGCAGCAAAGAATCGGTCAGTTTGAAGCAGCAGTTCAGTCTTATGAAGCAGCGCTGCAAATTCATAGAGAACTGCAAAACCACCGAAAAGTAGGAAGAGTGCTTTGCTGTTTGGCACTCACAGCTTATTCACTAGGAGATTTTCTTCAAGCCATTGAGTACGCGACCAAAAGCTTGAACGCTTCACAAGAAGTCCATGATCGGCAGTTAGAGGGACAAGTACTGGGAATTTTGGCAAATTCCTACCGTCACCTGGGAGATCATGTTAAAGCGATTGAGCAAGGTCAACAAAGCTTAACTATTTTGCAGCAATTCCAAGATCGGGTGGGAGAGGTGGCAGCCTTGAACAATCTTGGATTAGCTTATAAGGCAATGGGCGATTTACCGGGTGCGATCGCATACCAGCAGCAAAGCTTGAAAGTGGCGCAAACAGTTTGTGACCTTCAATCTCAGGCGCAAATTCTGAAGAATTTGGGAAATGCTTTCTATGCGATGGGAGATTTGCCTCGTGCGTTGGAGCATTATGAACAGCGCCTTGCGATCGCACGAACATTAGGCGATCACTCCTTAGAAATACAGATTCTCAGAAATCTCAGTAAGGCTTGCCACGCTATGGGAGATGTGCCTCGTGCCATTGAGTATGGTCAAGTTAGGCTGATGAGTGCACGGCAATTAGGCGATCGCCGCTTAGAAGAACAAGCACTAGGAAGCTTAGGAGTTGCCTATGATGCCTTAGGAGATTACGCTAAAGCGATCGAATACTACGAACAACGCTTAAACGTTGCACGCTCTATCCCAGACCCCAAAGTAGAGAAGCAAGCATTAAGCAGTCTTACAGCCGCCTGCTACGCTCTTGGAGACTACGCCAAATTGGTACAGTACCACGAGCAAGGTTCAGCAATAGGCGATCGCTAAACCGACTGAGAGACAATACTGCTTTTTTAAGTTCATCCCCCGTCTTGGGGATGGGACGGCGTCGGTGCGAGAACTAATATCAAGTTCGTCTAATCAGCGCTAATAAAAATCTTTCTTTGCGTCCGGAGCGTAGTCGAGCGTCAGTCTTAATTATGGTTGTTCAACCGGATTCGATACAACACGTCCTCTGTAATTTATTGGGTTTGGCCCATTAATTTGGGTATTCAGTTATAACATGAGTTTGATATAGAAAAGCAATAGCAAACTGTGCATTCTGTTATTTTATTTTATTGGCATAGGGTCAATCTCCATAAGAGTATAGGATAGAACCTGTAAATCTCCTGAGCCTTTTGCGGTTTGCGGCTCATGTCTGGCTGTCATTGATTCCGATATCAGGAACTACTGACACAGACATGATGTATCTTGACAAGTTCACAGGCAACTTTTGGTAATATGGGCAGAAGTTTAGTCAATCTGGTATCTTACCCATCTGCCTCGCCTGAGCGATAAAATGTCCTACTTAAAATAACGGTGGAGGAAATATGGAATCTATGCAACAATCTCAAGAGCCCTTAGCGGCTGAAGCCCAAAAGCTAAAAGAAGCCCAAGATCTAAAGGTAGACGTAAACGTTGACAAACCTGGTGTGATAGTTAAACAGACTGCGCCTTCGCCATCAACCGACCAACCGTGGCAGGAATGGGTGCAAGTTGCTTCTGATTTCTTGTCAAGATTGCCCGATTATGTAACTGACTTTTTTTCCAGTTACCAAAAACCCTTACTGACAGTAGCGCTGATTATCACAGGTGGTATTACCGTGAAGGTAACCCTAGCGGTACTCGATGCCATCAACGATATCCCTCTATTGGCACCTGTTTTTGAACTAGTCGGGATTGGCTACACGGCTTGGTTTGTGTACCGCTACTTACTTAAAGTAGAGACGCGCCAAGAATTAGGAGACGAATTTAAAGCTCTCAAAGGACAAGTAGTAGGCAAAGAGGAATCCTAACCAAGCTCCGCTCTGGTCGAGATTAGACTCAATTGACCTCCTCCCCGCACTTTGTATTTACTACAGGCGGGGATTTTCAACTTGGTGGCGGAAGTTTCCTTCCTTACCGACTAAGGACTTTTGCAGGCTGAGGCAATTAAGCTTCAGTCTGCTAGTCATGTATAAAACTTCTACGAAATTAAGGTTTTACAAGGTATTCAGAAGAAATCGCGTCAACTTTACCCGATCGAGTCATTGCTTGGTAAACCATAGCCGCTACCTCGGCACGACTGGCATTCCGCTGGGGAGTGAGGATATTCGGGTTGGGATAATTGGCTACAAGACCCGCCTGTGTAGCTGCGCTGACTGGCGCTCTAGCATAGTTAGGAATCTGATTAGCGTCTTGATAAGTTTTTAACACCTCTTGAGACGCCGTAGGCGGTGTTAATCCCAAACCATTAGACAAAGCAACTAGGACTTGTGCCTTAGAGATCGGTTGATTGGGGCGAAAAACATTGTTGGGATACCCCTGCAAAAACCCCATTGTCACAGTTTCCTGTATGGCTGGTAATGCCCAAAAATTTTCAGTTACATCCTTAAAGTTCTGTGCCTTCGCTTTAGGCTGTTGATCGAAAGCTTTTTGCACTAGGGCAGCAAATTCTGCTCTTGTAATTGAACCACCCGGTTTAAATGTGCCATCCGGAAATCCTTTTAAGATACCCCGTGCTGCTAAAGCTTCAATATAAGGGCGAGCCCATAAATTTTGAGGAACGTCGGTGAAGTTGGCAGAAAGGAGAGGGGGGGGAGGGGGGGGAGGGGTCTGGGCAG
>JBFLZA010000656.1:0-5079 GCA_040756535.1 Cyanobacteriota bacterium | reverse complement strand
TTATTTAGAATTTAAGAGCTAAAGCTTTGCCTTATTTAAGGGAATTTGATGGTAAAGGTTGTGCCAATTCCTTCTTCACTTTGACAGTAAATCTTTCCTTCGTACAGTTCCACGCATTTTTTAACAATGGATAATCCTAGCCCCGTTCCTTGAATCGTACCCACATTGCTGGCTCGGTGGAAAGACTCAAATAATCTCGCTTGGTTTTCTTTGGGAATGCCAATTCCTTGGTCTTTAATTTGCAAGGTAACTTGTTCGTCTTGACAAGAAAGTTGAATATCAATCAAACCCCCCTGGGGAGAATACTTAATCGCGTTTGAGAGTAAGTTAGTCAAGATTTGCCGCAGCACTCTCTCATCCCACTCTTTTTCAGGACAAGTTCCCTGAGCAGTAAATTGAATGGTATGTCCATTGCTAGTCACTAACTGAAGTTCCTCCACCATTTCCCGACAAAACTCAGCTAAGTCTAGAGGGATAGGATTTAACTGCACTTTATCTAACTCTGCTTGGCTGAGGAATAATACATCACTAACTAAATGAGTCAGATGTTTGACTGAACTTTGAATTCGTTGTAAATGCTTATGCTGTTTATCTTCAGTTAATTTGTGACGATATTTATCTAGGATTTCAGCAGAAGAACTGAGTGTGGTTAAAGGAGTGCGGTATTCGTGTGAAATAGTGGCGATGATACGAGACCTAAATTGATTGAGTTCTTTTTCTTGAGCTAGTGCTTGTCGTAACTGGACTTCTAAGGTACGCAGTTGTTCATTCGCCTCTTTTAACTCGGCTGTACGAGATTGGACGCGGCTTTCTAGTTCTTGATTGAGGATTTGTAAGGCGATTTGGGCACCCATGCGATCGCAAATTTCTTGTTGCAGCGTTTGATTTTGCTCTTTGAGTTGCAGGGAAAGGTTGCGGATAGTCAATTGATTCTTAACCCGCGCTACCACTTCTTCTAGCTGAAATGGCTTAGGGATATAGTCCGCGCCACCAACTTCAAAGGCTGTTACTTTGTCTTTCGCATTCTGTAGGGCACTCAAGAAAATCACAGGAATTTCACAGGTTCGCTCATCCGCTTTCAGTAGTGAGCAGATTTCATAGCCATCGATATCTGGCATTCTGATATCGAGTAAAATCAAATCCGGCGGATTTTCCCTTGCCTCCTCTAGAGCCAAGTATCCACTAATAGCCTGACGAACGTTATACCCTTGTGCCGTGAGCAAAGTGGCCAAAAGATCCAAATTGTCCGGTTGATCGTCAACCACTAAAATGTCTGCCTGAGTGAACTTCGCTTGATTGCGATACATCGTACTGCCAGTAACTAGAGCAAATATGACCTTAATTAGTGTTCCCAGATAATCCCTTGGAAGAATCTCGGTTCTACCCTTGTCAAGTAAAAACTTAACAATCTTGCTTGGGAAACTAGCTTTAGGATGATTCAGAACTCTCTTCAACTACTCCACCCTAAGTTTCGTGAGCTGGACGCTCACTTTCTTTGAGGATGGTGAATCCTGGCGATTTTAGTTGAAAGAGTAAGGTGTGAAATGCTACTAATTAGTATTTAAATTCTCCAAGGTCATCGGTGACACAGATTAATACTCCTACTCTCCCCATCCGGGTTGGTATTGTCGGTACTGGGTTTGCGGCAAAGCGACGGGCTGAGACATTTCAGGCAGATGAGCGATCGCATGTGGTTGCTGTTAGTGGTCATACCCCCGAAAATACCCAAGAGTTTGCCATTACGCATAATATATTAGCCTTAGACGATTGGACAGACTTAGTCATGCATCCAGAGGTAGATTTAGTGGTGATTTGTACCATTAATCTCCATCATGGTATGGTTGCCCGTGCTGCCCTTAATGCCGGAAAGCACGTTGTTGTTGAATATCCCCTTTCCCTCGACCCCAAAGAGGCTGATTCCTTAATTGCCCTTGCCGAAACGAAAGGCAAACTTTTGCATGTTGAGCATATCGAACTCCTCGGCGGCTTGCATCAAGCGCTGCGGCAATGGTTACCTGAGATTGGCAATCCATTTTATAGTCGCTACGTCACCATTAACCCCCAACATCCTGCACCCAAGCGTTGGACGTACCACCCTCAACTGTTCGGCTTTCCCTTAAGTGCTGCTCTTTCCCGAATTCAACGCTTTACTGACTTGTTTGGTAAGGTAACCTCTGTAAGCTGTCAATCACGGTTTTGCTACGAGGCTGAATACTTTACCTCCTGTCTTTGTACCGCCCAATTGCGCTTTGCCAACGAACTCATTGCAGACGTGACTTATGGCAAAGGGGAAGGGTTTTGGCAGCCGTTACGGAATTTTGAGGTACATGGCGATCGAGGAACGCTGCTGTTTGAAGGCGATCGCGGTATGCTGATTCGGGGAGAAGAACGGACTCCCATTGAAGTGGCTGGGCGTCGTGGGTTGTTTGCCAAAGATACCGGGATGGTATTAGATTCCTTGCTAGAAGGAACGCCTCTGTATATATCACCGATCGATAGTTGTTACGCTCTTCAGGTAGCGGAGGCGGCACGTCAATCCGCAGAAACAGGGAAGACGATCAGCTTAGCCGATAACGAAAGCTAACAGTGAAATAGATTTAATATTCCTATTTTCCTTACTACTGATTGACTAAGGTTGCGATCGCTCTCACCAACTCATTCGGTTCCACGGGTTTGGACAGATGCCGTTGAAATCCGGCTGCGATCGCTTGCTGTTGATTAAATTCTCCTGCATAAGCCGTCAAAGCGATTGCAGGAATTTGCCCTCCTTGTTCGAGCGATCGTTCTCTTACCTGTCGCATCAGCATATAGCCATCCATCTGCGGCATCCCAATATCGCTGATGAGTACATCGGGCTTAAACTGCTCCCATCTCTCCAATGCTTCTGCTGCAGATGCTGCAACTTGCACCTCGGCTCCCGACTCTTTTAAGATGAAAGCGACCAACTCTCGCATATCGGCTTCATCATCTACGACTAACACCCGTACCCCGCTCAAATCCGTAGTCGCTTCTTGCCCGTCGCTGTGACTATTTTCTATAACCTCCCCAATCAAGGGCAGTTTGACGGTAAAGGTTGCTCCCAATCCCTCACCCGGACTATCCGCTTGCACCGTACCCCCATGTAATTCTACTAAGTGCCGGACGATCGCTAATCCCAACCCCAGTCCACCAAATTGTCGAGTGGTTGTGCCATCGGCTTGACGGAAGTATTCAAACACATGGGGCAGAAACTCTGGCGCGATTCCTTTCCCCTTGTCCTTGACTTGAATCTGAGCATCGTTATTCACTCGTTCTAAGCACACTTCCACTCGTCCGCCTGCGGGTGTAAATTTGATGGCATTAGAGAGCAAGTTCCACACCACCTGCTGTAAACGGCCCGAATCTCCCTTAACTTGACCGACACTTGGAGCCAAAACAGTTTGAATTTGAATTCCTTTCGCTTCTGCGGCTAAGTGCATGGTTTCCAGTGCCGCTTCAATGGTGGTAACTAGGTTAACTGGGACAACATTCAGGACTAACTTTCCGCGCAGGATGCGAGAGACATCTAACAAATCTTCAATCAGTTGAGCCTGAAGTTTGGCATTGCGTTCAATCGTTTCCAACGCACGGGTTGTGGCTTGCTCGTCAAACCGACGCGACTGCAGCAGTTTAGCCCAGCCCAAGATGGGATTGAGAGGAGAGCGCAATTCGTGAGACAGGACGGCTAGAAACTCATCTTTGATGCGGTTGGCAGCTTCAGCTTCTTCGCGAGCGGCTCGTTCTCGCTCCAACAGCCGCTCCCGTTCTTGTTCTACTTGCTTGCGAGCGGTGACATTCGTTACCATGCCCAGTGCGCCAACAAACACGCCCTGATCGTTAAACAGTGGATTGGTGGAAATCATCGTCCAAATCGATGAACCATCTTTGCAGCAGAAGCGGAAGTCATGTTGTTCTCTCACACCTTGCCGACGCCGCTCCCAGTTGCGTTCCCCAGCCGCAATTGCCTCCTCATCCATAAAGTCGTACATGGTGCGGCCCAACATCTCAGATACCGTGTAGCCCAACATTTGGGCCATCTTACGATTGACGAAGGTGGTACGAGTTTCAGCATCAATAATCCAAATACCTTCATCAGCCGTCTCTACAATCTGGCGATATCGCTCTTCACTGTCTCGCAGCGCCTTCTCGGCTTGCTTGCGTTCCGTAATGTCTCGACAAATGGATTGTACGGTTGGCAGACCATTGAGGGTAAACAGAGTTGCACTGACTTCACAGGGAATGCAGCGACCCTCTTTTGTGGTATGCACAGATTCCACAACAACGTATTTGTCCTTCAATAGTTTTTCTATGTAGGTTTTGGGGTTGACCGATGGTGAACCGATAATATCGACAACCGACATCGTTAAGAGTTCTTCCCGACTGAAGCCCAGCTTTTTACAGGCTTGCTCATTCACTTCAATCAATTTTCCAGGTTGGTTGTCAGGGGTTAGGTGATAAACCAGTCCCCAGTCTTCCATGCCGTTGAATAGTGTGATGAAGCGCCGTTCTCGCTCCCGTAGTTCCTCTTCGGCTCGTTTGCGATCGCTGATGTCGAGAAACGCGCCAATGACCCCTCGTACCTCACTCGTATCGTCTCGCAGGGGTACAGCCCGCCCCCAAATGGATCGTATCTTGCCGTTGTCAAAGACAAAGTCAAACTCTGCCTCAACGTCAGAGCCTGTTCGCCCTGCTTGCTGCATCGGTAATTCATGCAGGGGAATGTCTTGCCCCTCTTTCTGAATCTTGAACGAGAAGGGATATGCTCCCGCCTCTGGGGTCGCTGTTGCAACTGCATCAGGTGGTAGCTCCACCAATTTATAAGCAGCCCGGTTTACACTCATGTGATGGCAGTGCGGGTCATGGGCAATCCAAACCGCTGCTGGAACTGCCTCCATGAAGGTTTCCAGTTCTTGTGCGCGGGCTTTGGCAATTCGTTCGCTTTCTCGTAGGGCTGCTTCTATCTGCTTCACGTCATGAATATCAGTCGCGGTGCCAAACCACTGAAGCACTTGTCCTTCCTCATCTTTGAGCGGCACAATCCGAGCAAGATGCCAGCGATAA